>JADLBG010000631.1 GCA_020847895.1 Bryobacterales bacterium | reverse complement strand
TGATGACGCCCTTGCTCTTCAGATATTGCACCAGGCCGTCCTCGAACAGATCTTTCCGTTCCTGCGCCTTGCGGCTCTTCAACCGCAGCAGCGTATCGTAGCGCTGCTCCGGCAACTTGCTCATGTCGGCGGGAGTCTTCCCCGTTACCTTGCATACATAGTTCACTCCGGTTACGTTCACCGGACCGAACACCGCGCCCACATCGCTCCGGAATGTCTGCTCCAGGTATTGCGCCGAGCCGATGCCTTCCGCCTGACCCTCGCGTCCGAACGACGGAGCGCTCTTTACCTCCAGCTTCATCGCCGCCGCGGCCTTCTTCAAATCGCCGCCCATCTCGCGGACCTTCTTCAACAACTCATTCGAGCGTTCCGCCAGCAGCCGCTGCGACCGCTCGTTGACAATCGATTGCCGGATCTGCCCCTCCACTTCGCTCAACTCCGCCTGCCGCGATGGGATAATCTGATCGAGCACCGCCATCGCCAGTTTGTTCCCCTGCGTTGTGATGACGGGCGTCACACCGCCCACCTTCGTCAACTCGAACAGGCTGTCGTCCATCTCCGTCGAGCCGCCGATCTGCGGATACACGGCCCCCCGCCCCATTGCCGGTACTTTCACGTACGAGATGTTCAACTGCTGCGCGATCTTTTCCGCCGCCGCCGGGTCCTTCAGCAGCGCCGCGTGCGCCTGGTCCGCCAGCGTCTGCATCCGGTCATACACCAACTGCTTGGTGCGCTCCTTTTGAATCGTGTCCTTCACTTCCTCGAACGTCTTCAGGTGCGCATTTTCCTTTTCCAGGCATTGGATGATGTGATAGCCGAACTCCGTCTTTACCAGCCCGCTGATCTCCTTCGGCTTCTTCGCGAAAGCCGTATCCTCGATGGCCTTCACCATCTGTCCCTTGGTGAACCACCCGAGGTCGCCGCCCGTCGACGCGTTGCTCGTGTCGTCGGAGTACTTCTTCGCCAGTTCCGCGAAATCGCCCCCCGCCTTCACCTGCTTCAGAACATCCTCAGCCTTCTTCTTCAACGCCTCATCCTGTTCCTTCGGCTTGTCCATCGTCTTGATCAGGATGTGCCGCGCGTGCACCCGCTCCGGAGTCCGGAACTGCTCTTTCTCGGATTCGTATACCTTCCGCAATTCCGCATCACTCATCTTCAGCGACTCGCCCACCTTGTCTTCATCCACCACCAGCAACTCGAACGCCCGCTTCTCGGGAACCCGGTAGCTGTTCTTCGACGTCGCCCAGTGCGCGTTGATCTCCTCCGGCGTCACCTTGATCTCGCTTTGCAGCTTCGCCGGGTCGATCTTCGCGTAATCCAACGTGACCTTCTCGTTGCGCTCTCGGAACTCCTGCGCCACTTCCTGCGGAGTCACCACCATGCCCTCGAGAACAGCGCTCTGCAGCCGCCTCGTCTCCGCCCGCAGCCGCGCCTGCTTCTCGAATTCGCCGATGCTCGTATTGTTCGCCGCCAGGAACTGCGCATAAGCATCCTTGCCCACGAACTTCCCGCCTTCAAACAGTTGCGGGATCATCAACTCGATCACCTGAGCCACGTCTGCATCCGTTACCGTGTAGCCAAGTTTCTTCGAGTAGTACGCCATGGCGCGGTCCACCACAATCTGGTTGACAATCTGCGGCGCATAGATCGATATCAGCTCCGGCGGAATGTTCTTTCCACGAAGCGTATCCTGCAGACCCATCTGCACTTCGCGCATCGTCAGAACATCCTTCCCGATCTCCGCGACCACCGGATCATTGGCATCCGAACTCATGCCGCCGCCGAAGCCTGGAATGAGAGTCACAACCATCGAGATCGCGACGAGGGACAACAAACCGCCAAGCAGGTAACGCGTAGTCTTCTCTCGGCTTCGGAACAGGTCAAACATTTCGTGGGTTCTCCTACGGGGTAATTCCCATTATATCAGGCAATCCAGACAAGCCTGAGCCCGCCCCGCGAAGCAGAAAAGCGCAGAGGAAATGCTATATTGGTAGAGCCCGGTGAGGTGCGAGAGTGGTTGAATCGGGCGGTCTCGAAAACCGTTGAACCTTTACGGGTTCCGTGGGTTCGAATCCCACCCTCACCGCCATCAATGCTTGTTTGTTTTCGGTAACTTACATCGCTACAGGGTTTGGGTGTAGAGCAGTATAGGCAAAGCCGTCTCAAGAGAGAACCCTCGCTGCCCCCCAAGCAGTCTTAGCCAACGATTGCAGCAGCGCCACGATTTTGCTCGCGAAGCGCTATCAACGAGTCAGGCGAGTCAGTCACCGGCGGCACAACCACAGCACCGAAAAGCATAAAATACTCGCTCACTCATAGAGTCGTTCATGGCGAAGCATCTCAACGTGATTTTCGACGACAACGACTACAAAACGCTACTCAAGGTGAAGGGCGGTAGGTCCTGGCGCGAGTTCATCATAACGCTGCTCCAGTAGTGAGCAAAGGTGACTTGATGGGGTATATCCAAACTTGCGAAGAAACGAAGCTGTTCAAGATAGGCAACGGCTACTTGCCTTGAAAAACATGGGACATTCGAGGACATACCTGGGGGCATTGACCTCTATCTGGTAAAGGCAGAGGATGCCGCCAGCCTCGACCCGCCACACGATGTGAAATACGCCAAGAAGATGCCAGTTTGGGGCAAGGACGAGCAGTACGTCATTTATCCCGGCGAGTTCACCAAGGACATCGTCGATATGTTGGAGCAGGTCATTGAGGATGTTTACACTGACACGAAAATACCTGACGCCGCCGATAAGCCGGTCAACAAGATGCTGGACAGGATCCAGTACGCAATGCGCAAGCGGCTCCAAAAGCTTGTTTACCGGGTCAGAATCATCGGCCAAGGGCACCCGATCAGTAGCCGCTGTACGGGCATCTAACCTAACTGCAAAGCACGGAAACACCAAGTGGATGATCTTCGTAAAGCTCAGTCATCAAATTTGAAGTGGCAGTCGAGCTCGACGACGCAGCCCTTGGTGCCTGGTCGGAAGGCATCAGTCTGACGCTTGCGAATCTCACTCACATGATGGCTGATAAGCTTCACCTTACGGCCGGAGAACTGTGCGCACCCAGCGAGTCCGCGCTTGAGTGCTTCCGGACTAATTCGGCGGCTGCCGATGCGGATGACAACGTGAGCATCCTCTGCCATGACCGCGCCGAGCGAGCGCCACATGTCACCGATGAACGACCAGTAGTTGTCCGCAGTGCCATGACGATCATCCCGCGATACTGCACCCTTCTTTGGGTGCGCTGGGCCACCCAGGAACCAGAGACGAAGCCACTGATCCTCCTCAAAGCTCGTCACGTTCAAGTATGGCGGCGACGTGATGGCGCATCGAAGCGGTCCTTGTTTGTCCGTGTCGATGACGCGAGGCAGGTTCCGCATGTCGGTGTGGAGGACGACAGAATCACCCTCGGGCAAGGGTGACTCGTAGCGATACGTTGCAATCTCGCCCAGCACCGTGAACACATCGCGTTCCGGCGCAACTAGGTGGCGGGCTTTCCAGAAGTTGACAGAGTAGCGGGGCTTCGTGCTGATCGTCCTCGGCAGCTGATTGCTGAGGTACCGCTTTGAAGTGACCTCACCGTGCAGTGAGCCAAGCGTCAGGGCAGCAAGCATGTTGTCCACCCGCGAGTCCTTCCAATCGAGCGAAGAGCGCAGATAGAGCAACTGCCGAAGCGTTGATGGTGCATAAGCGTATCGGAAGAACTCATCGGCCGCTGTGGCGGGGTTCTTCCACTCTTTCGGATCGAATTCCCTCCGCAGTTCGTTGATTCGTGATCGGACGCGTTTGTAGGATGGTGATCTCGTTTTTGCCATAGTGAGGCAGATTGCGACGTCATTCACATCGCTGGAGATCGCATGACGACCACACAGCAAGGCAGTCAGAGCCGTTGTCCCCCGGCCGCTGAACGGATCCAGAACCGTGTCGTTCGGCTTCGTCAATCGCTTGATCCAATACTCAGCGAAGCTTTCCGGAAACATCGCGAAGTACGGGCAGAGCGCGTGGAAGCGGTGCCGGATCATATCACGAAACCTCCTTTGCGTTGTCGGTCGAGTGCTGCATTGAGCCACTTGCGGCAGTCCTTCGTCAGTTCCTTGGAGATGCTGCGTCCGTACTGTACAAGCCTGCAGCGGTCGAAGAGCAGCCCGCCTTCGTCTGTGTGGCTGTCCCAATCCTGCTTGTCGACGCGGTGCGGGACCATGTAGACGCGCACCGGTTCGAGGATGAGGGGTTGTGCGAAGTATTTCCGGCAAAAGCTAGCAGGTCGTAGTTTCGTGAGGTGGTTCTTCCAGTGAATCCCCGTCTTGCATTGGCCGAAGCCGATCAGCCCGCCGGCCCGGCCATCAGAGAATACCCGCCAGACGACAATGTCGAGCTTTCCGTCACCGGCGCCGGGCGTGTTCGCCCCCGCCTTCATGCCGCGTCCATCGCGTATCTGGTTGCAGAGGTGTTCGATATTCGTCTGAAACGCGCTATTGTGCGCCCTCTTCTTACGCGCGGTGCCAAAGACGAGGGAGCCGGAAAGCTCTGTTTTGCCACCCCAGAAGTTCAGAAGGATGTCGGCGCAGAGCTGCTCGAACAGGACGGTCGGGTCGAGGTTTTCTAGCTTGCGCTGACTGTCCATGTCAGCGCGGCTCGCGACAAGTAGGAAGGTGTACAGCAGTCCGGAGCGCGAGTTGGCTGTGAATTTCGTTCGCAGCGAGAGCAAGTTCCCTGTCTTGTTCACCGTGAACGGGTACTGCCACGCGGGACCGTGGTTCAGGAGTGGCGTACAGTGCGTTTCGCGATCCTTGAGTTCCTTGAAGACGTCTCCAGCGATCACACGTGAATCCCCGCCGCTGAGCGAGTAAGCACGTTGGAGTGGAACTTATTCCTCGCGATATCGGAGCGCTTGAAGACTTTCGCCTCTTCCGCTTGTTCAACGATCATGAGGCCTCGGTACCAACGCAGCACGGTGGAATTGTAGTCGCCGATTTGCTGCGCGATGTCGCTGAGCGGGATGCCGTAATCGTTGTGCACGTGCGCGATGTACTGGGCCTTGGCGTAGGAACCCCAGGTCGCGGGACCATTGACGTGCTTGAACCCGAGGTAACGCCATGAATCCTTGCGGGTGGTTACGATGACCGGGAGGGTTTGGAGGTCTCCGTGGCGCTGCTTGCTGATAGCCGGGAGTTTGGTGGCTTTGACCTTCTGACGTAGGCTTGCATCGACGAGTAGCTTGACGGCAGCGAAGCGGCGGTTTCCCTCGATGACGATGTACTTCCCCTTAGAAGTGGGCTCCACGAAGAGCGGTTCGTGGTCGAAATAGCCGCTGTACGCGATCGACATCGCGACTTCTTCTACGGCCATCTCGTCCCACAACGCCTTTACGAGATCAAATTGCGTCGCGCTGCTCGTGATGCCGATCTCCGCAAGGCGCGGATTTTTAACATCCAAGAGCAAGTCTTCGATATCGACTCGTTGATATCCTCCGTCGGGAGCGACGAGAGGTTGTTGGGGCTCAGCAGCCTTTTTCATACTCGCCTCAGCTTTCGTGGTCGCACTGGCGCCATCACAGCCTCTGTAGTGTTATGTGCTGATTGCTTCATTTTGCTTCAGCCAATTCGAAAGAAGTTCCTCGACCAGGTCGCTCAATTCCATCTCCTTGCTCACGAGGCGGGTCTTGACGCCGAGGTGTGTTGACTTGCGGATGTAGGTGGTGAACTTCATATACGCCGGATCAGCACTCTTGGCCAACGGCTTCTCGGCCTCGTTGCGAGTGCTACGGTTCGGCGTCGTGGAACGTGTTCGAGCTTCAGGCACTCTTCCGGGTCGCTTCGTCATGAACCATCCTCAGAAAGCCCTAGCCTACCACAAACATTTAGACGGTTGAATGTCTAGAAGGCTAGACAGCTGAGGATAGAAATCAGCTTACCGGCGAGCCACTGGGCAGGAACTGCGATTGCGCGGCGTAGTACAGTATAGGCAAAGGTGCCCTTGCGTTCCTTGCACTCGTGGGGGTATGGAATCAGTAACTTGCGTGTTTGCAATCCCGAGGGGCAGTTCGAATCCCACCCTCACCGCCATCCTCCCGCTGATTCAGCGGAAAGCGGGGTTGTGTGCGCGTCTAAAACGCAAACACCTCGGATTGTTTCCCCGGCTCCGCCACCACCAGTCGCGTCTCCAACCCGCGCCCCTCGATCGCCTGCGTGGCCGTCAGCCGCACAATCTCCGGATGATTGTTGTGCTCGCTCAAGTGCCCCAGCACCAGCGTGGCCGTGTTCGAATCCATGCTCTGCTCGATGAACGTCGAGACAAGGTCGTTCGAGAGGTGCCCCCGCCGGCTCATCACCCGCTGCTTCACCGACCACGGGTACGGACCCACCTTCAGCATGTCCAGGTCATGATTCGATTCGAGCAGCAGGAAGTCCGTTCCCTTCAAATGATGGCAGATCGATTCCGGCATATATCCGAGGTCCGTCACCACGCCCACCTTCACCCCCTCCGCGCGGAAACAATACCCCACCGGGTCAATGGCATCGTGCGGAATCGTGAAACTGCTCACCTCGATATCGCCAATCGTGAAGCTCGATCCGGCCTGAAACGGCTCAATAGCCGGCGAGTAGTCTTCCCAATCGACAGCCGGAGCCGTCAGCCGGCTGAGAAACACGGGCAGTTGCCGCCGGCGCAGCGCCTCCACCTTCCGCAACAGCCGCAGCAACCCGCCGACATGATCGGAGTGCTCGTGCGTCACCAGGATCGCATCCAGCCTCTCCGGGTCTTCCCCGATATTCGCCAGACGCTGAAAGGTCTCCTTGCGGCTCAAGCCCGCGTCAATCAGTATGCGTGTCTTCTCCGTGCCGACAAATGTGGCGTTGCCGGAACTGCTGCTCGAGAGCGCACAGACTTTGACGATGAGACCGTTCCTCCTTTGCTTAGTCTACCCGCGCGCGGGGGCGATCAAATATCTATCGTCGCAATTTCCACGCGCGAGCGGCGCCCTTCCACAACCACCAGTCCGCTCTCGGTGACGTGATACAACTGCCGGTCGCGCGCCGCGTCATAGCCGATCTGCGTC
>JADLBG010000630.1 GCA_020847895.1 Bryobacterales bacterium | reverse complement strand
CTACAGAACGACGACGGAGTTCAACCCTCTCTTCCGGGGTGAGGTCGATCGCGGCGATGGGGCGGGCCATGTCTCATTATAGACTCAATCTCTATTCTTACAAGCTATTTTAAGTACAGTACACTAGCGCACCCCTGCTCGCGCGCTCAGTAGGCGGTGAACAGCTTCCCCCACTCCGTCTCCATCGCCTGCCTCACCCTCCGCCTCCCGACGCAGTTGTACCAGTAGACGTCGTGATACAAATACGAAGCCGCATAGGACCACGGAGCGATCACCGTACGCAGCAGCAGATGCTCCAGCGGTTGCAGCGGACCCCAGTAGATCGTCTTCTGCCCGTGGCTCGCCAGCGTATCCCGCACCCGAAAGTGAAAATCGGTGTCCGCGATATCCTCCCCCGCTACTTCGATCTGCCGCACGTCCCCGCACCCCAACTCCTGTTCATGGGCCATGCGGATAAACGGGATCGACAAAGGATCGAACCCCATCATCTTCGCCGCCACCGCGTCGATGGCCACCATATCCCCGCTCGCCAGAATGTAGTTCTTCACATGCGGCTCCATGCACCGCGGTCCCGCCCCATCCCCGGCAAACGTCCCGTCCATCACCGCGAACATCCCCGTGTGGATCTCCTTCTGAATCGCCAGCAGATCCACCAGAGTCTCGTGGATCACCCCATGCGTCCAGTGCCGTTTCTCGAACAGCAGCCCCCCGAACGCATTCTTCATCGCCCCGCTGATCTGTGTAAAAACGTGCGTCTTCATCGTCGGCAGGTGCAGCACATTCGCTCCCACCAGCCGCTTCGGAATCCGGATGCCCTCCGGATACACCTTATCGAGCGCCCGCATCTTCGTCTTCGGTGTGTAGCGGATCCACTCCTCCCCGCGCTCATACAGGTGCACATTGCGCAGCCCGTACTTTTCCACCACCTGCTTCTGCTTGTTGGCCACCTCTCCCCGCCGCGCGCTCACCACCACCGTCCGGTTGTGGCACCCGTAGATCCTGTCCTTCGCGTACCCGTCCTCGAGCAGCGCCCCGATCACTCCATCCAACTGCCACGGCGTCGTCGAACAGGCGGGATAGAAATAGTGCCAACTGATGTTGATCTTCAGCGCCGTCTCTTTGTCACGCGGCAGAAAGCCCCGGTACTCCGCCATCCGCATCAGCCGCTTGTAGTCTTCCACCACGGAGCCTGGGCTCGTCTTCAATACGGCAACGCGCGACCGTGGCATGGCGCTTCCTCACAAATAAGGGAAGCAATCCGCGTGCCGTTGCCGGATGCCCGCTCCACCCTGTGCGGCGCTTCCACCGCCTCATCCCGCCGGCCGCCGACGGTCACCCGCGCCGTGGAAATTGCAGCACCTGGCGGCGCGCCGCCTCCCACACCGGAGCCGCTCCTCGGTACTCCTCGCAGTAGCTGATCACCGAGCAAGGGGAGCGCGCAACGATCTCCCCGGCATTTCCCCCGAGACCTTTCCGGCCGCGGCCCGCAATCACCACATCCGCCCGCCAGCGGTTGGCCAGCCTCCGCAGATTCGCCGCCACGTCTCCCGTCACTACCTCCACCTCGTAGGGCACGTCCATTCCTTCCGCCATGCACGTAATCCTGCGGTGCGCCGCTTTCGGCATCAGTTCGATCTCTCCCCACTCCTCGAAGCCGTAGGACGCCAGCATCGCCTCGCTGATCAACGGCACGGCATGTACCAGCAGCAACTTCCCCTGCAAAGCCGACGCCCACCGGGCGGCGTAGCGGAGCAGGCTCCGCCCTTCCTCCCCCAGTTTGACGCAGCAAAGAATCCGTCTGCCGTGGAACGGCCATTCCGCGTCCAGCGGCGGTTTCGCGATCCAAACCGGCCGGTTCGTTCCTCTGACCACGTCCATCGGCGTGGAGCCGAACAGCAGTTGTCCAAGCAGCCCTCGCTTGCAGGCCGGCATCAGGATCAGGTCTGCATCCATGTCATTCGCGTGCTTGACAATCGTCTCCGCTCGCTTCCCCGGCATCACCAACCGGTGAGTCCGGAACACCTCTCCGCTGCGTGCCGTCTCCCACTCCGTTGCCCATTCCCTTTGGTCACCGTCCATCCCCAGCCTGGCTACATGCAATAAGGACAACTCCGCGTGTGTAGCCGCGGCGATCCTGGCCCCGTAATGGATCACTTGCCGGGAATCGCGCTTGCCATCCACCGCGACGAGGATTCTCCGAATCATGCTTTGCCTCACCTTTGGGCCACTCTCCCTTGATTCCATTGCCACACACTCGCCGCCGAGGGAACCCTCACAGACCGCCATCGTGAGGGTTCGCAAAGATCACAAGCCGCTTGGTTCGCGATTCTCTTCAGATCATCCGCAATCGGAACGGCACCCCGGCTTCCTCCAACTGCTGGTTCATGGCCCGCACACGCTCCCGCATCACCTCGCGGTTGTGTGGCGTTGCCGGGAGATTCTCCATGCGGAGGATCACTTCCCCCGTCCGTCCTTCTCTCCCCCACCTTGCGCCGCTGTAGTTCCGCCGGTTCTTGGTGTACTGGCCAATCAGGCGCGGAGCCCGCGCGCATGCGGGAACCATGCTGCTTTCCGCCTGCTCGAACTCCTCCATCGCTTTTTTCGGATGCTTTTCCAGGTTCGCCATCGTTCCTCCATGCATTCGTCACATAGCGGTCTACACAAAAAGAATGCATGCGGCAGTCCATCTGCCCACCCGCCTGATTTTGCAATTACATGCAGAAAACAAAAGAGTTTTCCCGGCCATGCCCGCCATACGCCTGCCTCATACGGCGCAGTGATGGCTGTTTTCGGGCACCTGTTTCAGACCCTCTAACGCCTACCCCACCTCTCCGTCGCCCGGTTCCATCTCCTCTTCCCCCTCGGCCGCCTTCCTCCGGATACCGTGTTTCTCCATCCGGTATATCAGGGCCTTGCGGCTGATATCCAGGTACTTCGCGGCATGGGTCTGGTTGCCGTGAAACTTCTCGAGCGCCCTCACGATCAATTCCCGTTCCACCGTTTCCAGTCTGATGCCCCCGGCGGGAAGCTCCAGTTGCAGCATGTCGATGGCGGGCCTCTCCCGGCGCAGAAAATCCGGCAGGTCGCGCAGCGTGATCTCCTCGCCCCGTGCCAGCACGACGATCCGTTCCATCACATTTTCCAGTTCCCGGATGTTCCCTGGCCAGCGGTAGTCCTGAAACCGCGGTAGCAGCCCGGGGGGCAGCACCAGGTCCGGCCGCCCCTGCTCTTCCTTCGCCCTGACAAAAAAGTGCTCCACCAGCTCCGGAATGTCCTCCGCGCGGTCCCGCAGAGGCGGCAATTCCAGTGGGATCACCGCCAGCCGGTAATAGAGATCTTCGCGAAACGTTCCATCCTCGATCATCGCCCGCAGGTTCCGGTGCGTCGCCGCCACAAACCGCACATCCACCTTCACCGGAGCCGTCGCCCCCACCTTCTCCAGTTCCCCCTGCTGCAGCAATCGCAGCAGCTTCACCTGAAGATTGCCAGTCATCTCGCCGATTTCGTCGAGGAAGAGCGTCCCCCGGTCCGCCATCTCCACCTTGCCCGCCTTGTGCGTCATGGCGCCCGTGAACGCTCCCTTGACATGACCGAACAACTCCGATTCCAGCAGGTCCCGCGGGATCGCTCCGCAGTTGATCGTGACGAATGGCTTGTCCCGCCGCCGGCTGTTGTGGTGAATCGCCCGCGCCAGCAGTTCCTTGCCGGTCCCCGTCTCGGCGTGAATCAGGATCGTCGAATTGCTCTGCGCCGCCCGCGCCGCCATGTCGAGAACCGACAGAAGCGCTTCCGAATGCCCGATGATATTCTCGAAGCCATACTTCCGGTCCAGGCTCGCCCGCAGTTCCCGAACCTCCCGCTCCAGGCGAGAGTGCTCCAGCACGCGGCTCACGACGATTGCCAGTTCATCGTAGTCGATCGGTTTCGTCAGGTAGTCATAGGCGCCCGCTCTCATCGCCTGAACCGCGCTCTGGATGGTTCCGAAGGCGGTGATGATCAGGACGGGAATTTCCGGATATTCCCGGTGCAGGCGCTCGAGCAACTCCATCCCCGACATGCCGGGCATCTTCAGGTCCGTCACCACCAGCGCCGGCAGTTCCTTGTCGATTGCCTCGAGGGCCGATTCACCATCCCCCGCCGCCGCCGCTGTATATCCCATCTCTTGAAGCTGCGTCTGGAGCACCCATCGCAGGTTCTCATCGTCGTCGACTATCAATATTCGAGGAGGACTCATCAGATTGGCGCCTTGGCCGGTAGAACTACCGAAAATGTCATTCCTTCCCCCGCATTTGTCTCCGCCAGCAGCGATCCGCCCATCTGCCGCATGATCTGGTGCGCCACGGGCAGTCCCAGTCCGGTCCCGTGCTCCTTCGTGGTGAAGAAAGGATCGAAAAGCCGGTCAATGTGCGCGGGCGCCACCCCATGTCCACGATCCATGACTCCGATGGTGATTTTACTATCATCGGACTTGGCCGACAGCGTCACCACTCCTCCGTCCGGACTGGCTTCGATCGCGTTGATCATCAGGTTCAGCAGCACCTGCTCCAGTTGCTCGGGATCACACTCCACCGGGCGGAGTCCGGATTCCACCATCTTTTCGAACCGTACGGTCTTACCACGCACGCCGTGGCCGGCCAGCGCAAGCACGTTTTCCAGCAACGGCTCCAACGGAGTGTGTTGCATGCGCGGCGGCCGCGGCCGGGCGAAATTCAGAAAATTCGTCAGCAAGCCATCAAGACGCCGGCATTCACTGGTGATAATCTCCACGCACTTGGCGTCCTTCGCCCCGAGATCCGCGTTTCTAGAAAGGATAGCCGCGGCGCCGGAAATGCTCGCCAACGGATTCCGGATCTCATGCGCCAACCCGGCCGAAAGCTGTCCGATCGCCGAGAGCCGCTCGACGCGCTTCATGCCCTCGAAGTTCGCCTGCACCTTTTCATAAACGCTGCTCAACTGTCCGGCCACCTCTTCGAAGCGCCGCCGCAGACGGCGCTCCCGGGCGGCCGCCGCCGCGGTTGCGCCCGCCAGCAGGAACAGGGCGAGCGATTCCAGAACCCCCGGCATGAACCCGTGGCCGCCCGCATGGGCCAATACGCAGGCCGAGGACACGGCCGCCGTGACAAGCCCTTCGGCCCACCCCTCCAGCACGGCCGCCAGCGCCACCGGAATCGCGTAGGCTACTCCCGCGGCTCCTCCGGCCTGCCTGTCGAGCAGCCAGGCAACAGCCAGGGTAGCCGCAATTGCCAGCCGTCTCGGCGCCGGTTCCTCCGGAATCTCTTCAATGAACTTGCGGAAGCGTCCCGTGTTGATCTGCCCTCTTCCTTATGATCCGTGCAAAACCGGACTCCGGCAACGATGGGATTCGTCTGCTTGGTTGCTCAGCAAATGGCCGCCAACCGCGCTCCCTGCCGCTCGGCGATACTTTCCAGCGCCCGCCCTATCCGCGCGTGAAGCTCCTGCAACGGCTCCCGCACGCTCTCGGGTATTTCGCCCGCCGCCAGTTCCGGACCCCTCATGAGCACCTCGCTCTGCCGCTGGTCTCCCGTCACCACCAGCGGTTGTGGAATCAGCAAAGCCGCGCCCCGGTTGAACACAACGGCCTCCAGCAGGATGGCCGGCGTGTCCACGTAAAGCACCATGCAAGGCGCTACGCCTGCTCCCAGGTCCTGCCGGAGCCTGGCTGCCACGTCCAGTTCCGCGGGCGTGCGCAGTCCCTGCCTCGCCAGCGCCATCCGCACCTTCCGCAATGCCGCATCGTAAGGCTCGGGAATCGTGAATGTCCGCAGAGGAAGCCCGTCACTCGTCATTATTCTATCTCGCACCAAACCGCTGAGAGCAATCCTGGAACCATCCGCCGTGCGCCGCTTCTCCGGGGGCAAACACCGTGCCGGAGACTCCCGAGCATGCTTGCGGCATTCATGCGTGGACGCTAGCGCGCAATGCTGTGCGTTTTCAGGCAGCTTCGTTCCCCCTTTTGCCCCTGCTGTCATAAATTTGGGACGGAACGCATTTGGCCCCTGGCTTGCAGTTAGTATTTCCTTTCCAGCACACATCCGTGCAACTTCACGAGGAGGCTTGAAACATGCGAGACCGTATTTACATCACCGCCCATGATTTTGAAAAGCTCCAGCGGCTCATCGATGCCCGGCGCGCCGCAGCCACTCCGGCCGACCGCGAATACCTCGATATGCTCGAGCAGGAACTCGATCGCGCCGAAATCGTCGAACCGGACGCCGTTCCCCGCGATGTCGTTACGATGAACTCCGAAGTCCGCGTGAAGGACCTCGATAGCGGTGAGGCGCACACCTACCGGCTCGTCTTCCCTACGCAGGCGCGCACGGGCAATTCCATCTCCGTGCTGGCTCCGGTCGGCACCGCCATGCTCGGCTATCGCGCCGGCGACATCATCGAGTGGCGCGTACCCAAGGGCATCCGCCGCCTCGAGGTCCTCGAAGTCCTTTATCAACCGGAGGCAGCCGGTGTCAGCCGCGATTGACCTCACGGCCGTCCATCCGCGTCCGGGAGCCTGAACCGTGATCGGCTTCCCTTCCAGCGTCGCACTCGATCCGGGAACCGCGAACACGCTTCTCTATGTCAAGGGCCGTGGAGTCGCCGTCAGTGAGCCTTCTCTGGTTACCATCCGCACGAGCACGCGCGAAATCGTGACTGTCGGGGAAGAGGCCGAGGCAGGCCTTG
>JADLBG010000629.1 GCA_020847895.1 Bryobacterales bacterium | reverse complement strand
CCGTTAACCTGTGACACAATACGAACAAGGTGCTCTGATGGCGGCGCAATCACTTCCATATCTCACCCCGGAACAATACCTCGAAATCGAGCGCAAGGCGGAAACGAAGAGTGAATACCTCCGCGGCGCGATGTACGCCATGGCAGGGGGCAGCCTGACCCATAGCCGCATTCAGAACAATCTCTCACGCGAAGCGGGTAATGCCCTCAAACAGCAGCCGTGCGGTATTTTCGGCCCGGATCTGAAACTGCTCGTCTCCTCCACCGGCCTCTACACCTACCCCGACGCCATGATTCTCTGCGGCCCGCCCCAATTCGCCGATAACCGCAACGACACCGTCACCAATCCCATCGCCATCTTCGAAATCCTCTCCCCCTCCACCGAAGCCTACGACCGCGGCGGCAAATTCTCCCACTACCGCTCTCTCGAGTCTCTCCAGGAGTACATCCTCATCTCCCAATCCGAACCGCGCATCGAACGCTTCCGCCGCCTGCCCGACAATCGCTGGATCCTCTCCGAAAGCATCGGCCTCGAAGCAACCATCGAACTCGAGAGCGTCCCCTGCCGCCTTGCCCTCTCTGAAATCTACGACAAGGTGGAGTTCTCGAGCGCCAGTGCGGCCGCACCCAGCACTCCCGAGGGGTCCGCCAGTTGAGTCCGCATCACCGGCACATCGCGCCGTAATAACCCCCTGGTGCGCCGCCATACCTCCTCCCGCAGCGGAGCCAGCAGATACTCCCCCGCCTCCACAATCTGCCCGCCGAGAATCACCACCTCCGGATCGAAGGCGAAGATCATTCCCGCAATCGCCCCGGCAAGCACTTCCCGCGCTCGATTCACAATCCCCGCCGCCACTCCATCCCCCGCCATCGCCGCCTGAAACACCTGCTCGCACGCCGGCGGCTTCGGCCCTTCCAGCAACACCGACGCCACCCCGCGATGCATCGCGCCGAACGCCGCCGCCTCAATCGCACGCGACGAAAACACCGTCTCCAGACACCCGCGGTTCCCGCAAATGCACGGCGCCCCGCCCGGGTCCACCGTGTAATGCCCCAGGTGTCCGCCCGCTCCCCCCGCTCCGCGCACCAGTTTTCCGCCGCTCAACACTCCTCCCCCCACGCCGGTCCCCAGCGTCAACATCACCACGTTCTCCCGCCCCCGCGCCGCCCCCCAGCGCCGTTCCCCCACCAGCGCCACCCGCGCATCGTTATCCGCCGCCACCGGGCATCCGAACACCTCCGAGAGCACCTCCCCTTCGAGGTAATGCACCGTCCCCGGCAGCACTTCCACCCGGCTCGTCACCGTATCGATGATGCCCTTACAACCAACTCCCGCCGCGCTCGTCCCACTGCCCAACTCCGCGGCGAACGCCCTCGCCATCCGCCGGAATTCCACGAGGGATTCCGGCGTCGCGCATCGCCGCGAATCCTCAATCCGTCCTTCCCCGTCTACTCGCGCCGCCTTCACCTGTGTTCCCCCAATGTCGACCGCCAATACCTTCGTCATGTCCAGTTCAGAATACGCCCTTTGACGCACCCGTTTCCAGACTGCTATACCTAGGTGTTTTCCATTCATGAATGCCGCCGCTGACTACTACGCGAAAACCCTCCAATTGCTACAGGAGTTGAGGGACCAGGAACTGCCCAATATCGAGCGCGCCGCCGCCATCTGCGCGGACTCCATCGCTCAGGGCGGCCTCGTCTTCCTTTTCGGAAACGGTCACAGCCGCATGATGTGCGAGGAGATGACTCCCCGCCAGGGCTGCTTCGTGGGCTTCGTCGCCCTCGTCGAACTCGCGCTTTCCAACCACGCCGCCATCGTCGGCGCCAACGGCTTGCGCGCTCCCCTCTACCTCGAAAAATACGAAGGCTATTCCGAGGAAATCCTCAAAGGCTTCCGCTTCGGCCCGCACGACGCCTTCATCGTTATCTCCACCAGCGGCATCCGGCCCGTCATCGTCGAAATGGCCGCCGGTGCCAAACGCCGCGACCTGCGCGTCATCGCCATCACCTCCCGCCGCCACTGCGAGAACTCTGTCCCGGCCCACTCCTCGGGCAAGAAACTGATCGATTATGCCGATGTCGTCATCGACAACCATTGCCCCCCGGGCGATTGCGTCCTTGAACTCGAGGGCCTCGAGTGGCGCACCGGTCCCACTTCCACGGTCACCGGCGGCATGATCATCAACATGCTCCGTTGCGCCGCCGCGGAGCGCCTGCTCGCGCGGGGCATCCGGCCCGTGCTCCTGCCCAGCCATCAATTCATCGGCAACACCAGCGCCGAAGAGCAGCTTGAACGCTTCTATCAGTCCTACCGCACCAGCCTGAGGCACCTTTATGAGTAACGTCCGCATCGCCATGCTCGGCTCCGGCTTCGTCGCCGGCTTCTACATGCAGGGCCTCGCCAACGTGAACGGGCAGCAGGTGGCGCTCAATTACTCGCGCTCCGCCCGCCGCGCGAAGGAATTCGCCGCCGCGTGGGCCATCCCCGAATCCACCACGAACCTGCCGCAAGCCATCGCCCGCGACGACATCGACCTTTACATCATCGCCCTGCCGAACGAAGAACACCTCCCCGTCTCGCTCGAACTTTCCAAAGCCCGTAGAAACCAGGTCTGCACCAAACCGCTCGCCCGCAAACGCTCTGAAGCGAAAAAAATGTTCGACGCGGCCCGCCGCGCCGGCCGCCTTCACGGTTACGCCGAAACCGAAGTCTTCGCCCCCTGCGTCGTAAAGGCCCGCGAAACCATTGTCAACGGCGGCGTCGGCCGTGTCCTTTGGGTCCGCTCCCGCGAATCCCACAGCGGCCCGCACAGCCCTCATTTCTGGGACATCGAAAAGACGGGCGGCGGAGCCATGAATGACCTCGCCTGCCATTGCATCGAAGCCGCCCGCTACTTCTTCGGCAAGGAAGACGAAATCGTCGAAGTCATGGCCTGGGGAGCCACCCTCGTCCACCACAAGAAAACCAAAGGCGAGGACAACGCTCTCCTCGTCCTCAAGTTCTCGAGTGGCGGCATCGGCCACTGCGAACTCTCCTGGACCACCAGGGGCGGCCTCGACCTGCGCAACGAAATCCACGGCTCGGAGGGCTCCATCTTCACCGACGTCACCAGGGGCACACCGATCACCTCCTTCACCACCAGCGCCGCCGGCTACGTCGTCGAAAAAGCCGACATCGACTTCGGATGGACGCGTCCCTTACCCGAGGAAGCCTTCGCCTACGGCTACCAGGGTGAAATGCGCCACTTCGTCGAGTGCGCCGCCCGTGGCGAAACTCCCCGCGAAACCTACGAAGACGGCTACAAAGTCAACTGCATTCTCGACGCCGGCTACCAGTCGATGCGCTCGAAGAAATGGGTCCGCGTGAAATACTGATGTCCCGCGTGCTCCTCATTTCCGGCTCCACCGGCATCGCCGCCGCCACCGCGCGCCTCGCCGCCGAACGCGGCGATCTCCCGTTTCTCGCGGCGCTTGATCCCCCCGCGGATTATCTCGCCGATCTGTGCGAGGAACCGGCCGCCGCCGCCGCCGTCGCCGCCTGCCTCGACAGGCACGGCCGCATTGACGCCCTCTTCAACGTCGCCGGCCTTTCCGGCCGCCGCTTCGGCGACGGCCCCCTCCACGAATGCTCCTCCGATGGCTGGGACCTCACCTTCTCCCGCAACCTCCGCCCCGCCTTCCTGCTCTCGCGCGAAGTTCTCCGCCACTGGCTGGCGGCGGGCGTACCCGGAATAATTCTCCACATGTCCAGCGCCAGCGCCCGGTCCCCGGAACCGCAACACTTCGCCACTCACGCCTATGCCGCCGCCAAGGG
>JADLBG010000628.1 GCA_020847895.1 Bryobacterales bacterium | reverse complement strand
GTTTTTCGAGTGAACCAAGCCATGGATGCGGCTGCTTATACAGACAACTCAACTTAAGTTAGCGCGGGTACGGATGGCCCCGCAACGTGGCGAAGGCGCGGTAGATCTGCTCGGCGAGCATGGCGCGCGCCAACTCGTGCGGAAACGTCATGGCGGAAAGGGACAGCAGCAGATCCGCTTTGTCCTTCCATGGGGGAGGCAATCCCTCGGCTCCGCCGACGAGAAAGACGACATCGCGCGCCTCTTTTTCCCATCCCTGGAGCAGGGAGGCGAAGCGTGCCGAATCGATGGTTTTCCCCGCGGGGTCCAGAAACACCTTCCTGGCCGAGGCGTGACGCGCGGGCAGGTCAAAACGGCGCGGATCGATTTCCCGCATCTCGCACGCGATCCAGCGGGTGGCGCGCTTGAGGAACTCGGCCGCGATCGCGTTGGCGTGCTCATCGCGCGCTTTCCCGATAAAATAAACATATAGCTTCAAACGCCTGCCTCGACACTTGGGCGGCTATGGCACAATGAAAGTTCCCCCCTTCATTCTCCCGGAATGAATCACTAAGGACACCATCATGACAGAGATTACTAAGATCGTTGGCAGAGAAATACTGGATTCGCGCGGGAACCCGACCGTGGAAGCCGACGTGACCCTTGCGGACGGCAGTTTTGGCCGCGCCGCCGTTCCCTCCGGAGCATCCACGGGAGAGCACGAAGCCGTGGAACTTCGGGACGGGGACCGCGCCCGCTATCTGGGCAAGGGAACCACGCGCGCGGTGCGCCACATCAACCATGAAATCGCCGCCGCGCTGAAAGGGATGAACGCTGCCAACCAGGCGGAAATCGACGCCCGCATGATCAAACTGGACGACACCGCCAACAAGGGACGGCTGGGCGCGAATGCCATTCTGGCGGTTTCGATGGCGGCCGCCCGGGCCGCGGCCGCATCACACAAATTGCCGCTTTACCGCTATCTGGGCGGGGTGAATGGCAACGTTCTGCCTGTGCCGCTGATGAACATTCTCAATGGCGGCGCGCACGCCGACAATTCCGTGGATCCGCAGGAATTCATGATCGCTCCGCACAGCGCCACTTCGTTTGCCGAGGCGCTGCGCATGGGCGCGGAGGTGTTCCACACGCTGAAGGGCGTGCTGAAGAGCAAGGGATACTCGACGGCGGTGGGCGATGAAGGCGGCTTCGCGCCGAACCTCAAATCCAACGAGGAAGCGCTGGAAGTGATCATGGAAGCCATCATGAAGGCGGGCTATTCGCCGGGCGGCGACATCTCCCTTGCTCTCGATCCGGCGGCGAGCGAATTCTACGACACGGAAAGAGAGAAGTACGTTTTCAAGAAGTCCGACAAGAGCGAGCGCGCCTCCGAACAGATGGTGGAATTCTGGGCCCGGTGGGCCAGGGAGTACCCCATCCTTTCCATTGAGGACGGCATGGCCGAGGACGACTGGAAGGGCTGGAAGCTGCTTACGGAGAGGATCGGCGAAAAAGTTCAACTGGTCGGTGATGATCTCTTCGTCACCAACACCAAGCGCCTCGCCCGCGGCATCGAAGAAGGCATCGGCAATTCCATTCTCATCAAGGTGAACCAGATCGGAACGCTCTCGGAAACACTCAACGCGATCCGCATGGCCGCCGCGGCCGGCTACACGTCCATCATCTCCCACCGTTCGGGAGAGACCGAGGATGCGTTCATTGCCGACCTCGCCGTGGCTACCAATGCCGGACAGATCAAGACCGGCTCAGCCAGCCGCACGGATCGCATCTGCAAATACAACCAGCTTCTGCGCATCGAAGAGGAATTGGGAAGCGCCGCCAGGTTCGCGGGGCGCAAAGCATTTCTGCAGTAGATTGGCGCGGTAAGGAACGAAATGCTCAAGAAACGTCCTGTCGTACTTACTATCCTGGATGGATTTGGTTATAGTCCCATCACCGAAGGAAACGCCGTTTTTCATGCACGCAAGCCCAACTTCGAGCGGTTGATGCGTGAGTTCCCGAACACGCTCATCGAAGCGAGCGGCCCCTGGGTGGGGCTACCCGAAGGGCAGATGGGAAACAGCGAGGTGGGCCACCTCAACATCGGCTCCGGCCGCGTCATTCACATGGACGTGACCAAGATCGATCTCATGATCCTCAACGGAGAGATCTACGAGAACCCGGTTCTCAAGGCCGCCTACGCGCACGCCCGCGGACGCCGTCTTCACCTCATGGGACTGTTGAGCGACGGCGGGGTGCATTCGCGCATCACTCACCTTTTCGCGCTTCTCGAAATGGCGAAACGCGAAGGGCTCCCCGACGTAGTTGTGCACTGCTTCATGGACGGCCGCGACACGCCGCCGCACAGCGGAGCAGGCTTCATCGAGCAGTTGCAGCGGAAGATGCGCGAGATCGGGGTTGGCCGCATCGCCACGGTGGTTGGCCGCTATTACGCAATGGATCGCGACAAGCGCTGGGAGCGCGTCGAAGCCGCATACAACGCCATCGTCCTCGGCGACGCCGCCAGATCCGCCGATCCGATGGAGGCGGTGCGGCAATCGTACGAATCGGGCGTCACCGATGAGTTCATCAAGCCGGTCACCATCGTCGACGGGAAGGGCGAACCCGCGGGCCTCATCCGCGACGAAGACGCCGTGTTGTTCTTCAACTTCCGCGCGGATCGCGGGCGCGAGTTGACGATGGCGCTTCGGGACCGGACCCTCGAACGGCCTTCCCGCGCAAACATGCCGAAGAACCTCTACTACGTCACCATGACGCAGTACGACAAGACGTTCGGTGTGCCCTTCGTGGTTGTCAATGAACCGCCCGAAAAAACCTTCGGCGCCATCCTTTCCGCGCACGGACTCAAGAACCTGCGCACCGCGGAGACGGAAAAATACCCTCATGTCACATACTTCTTCAACGGCGGCATCGAGAAGCCGTACGCGGGGGAGGAGCGCGAACTGGTGGCCTCGCCCAAGGTGGCCACTTATGACTTGCAGCCCGAAATGAGCGCCCGGGGCGTGTGCGACGTGGTGGTGAAGGCGCTCGAAAGCGACAGCTTCGACGCCATCATCGTCAACTTCGCCAATCCCGACATGGTCGGCCACACCGGAGTGTTCGAAGCAGCGGTGAAAGCCGTGGAAACGTGCGATGAATGCCTGGGCCGCATCTATCCTCTGCTCAAGGACAAGAACGGAGCGTGGATCGTCACCGCCGATCACGGCAATGCGGAAACCATGATTGACCCGGTCACCAGGGGACCGCACACCTACCACACCACGAATCCCGTGCCGCTGTTTGTCGCCAGCGCGGAGAAACTACCGCTGCGAAAGGGCGGATCCCTGCGCGACATCGCGCCCACCATGCTCGGTCTGCTCGGGATTCCCAAGCCGCCCGAGATGACGGGAGAGGATCTTCGCATCATTGGGGATTGATTGATACAATCATCCGTTCAGGAGAAAACTCGTTGAGTACTCAAGCCATCCAGTTGCATGTCGACCTCGAAGTCGACCCGGCTAAGGAAGCCTCACTTCTCAAGACCTACACTGAGGTCTTTCGTCCTACCATCAGCCGCCAGCCCGGCTTTGTGGATGTCGCGCTGCTTAAGGCGCGGAAAGGCGGAGCATGGCGGCTGCTCATCAGTTTCGCCACCGAAGAGCAGCGGTTGGCTTGGGTGGCCTGCGACGAGCACCAGGTGGTGTGGCCCCGGATGGAAGCCAACCTCACCGGCAACAGGTTCTCCGTCGTCCTGTTTGACGTGCAGTGAAAAGGAGCCGGGTGAACCTGACCGCTGCCGTTCTGTGTGAGGGGGCGTTCGAACCACGGCGCGCCGTCCTGCTTGTTATTCTAGGAAAAGGTCATCCCCTATGATCTCCATCGTCATCCCCATTCACAACGAGGAGCCGGCCATCCTGCCTCTTTACGACCGGCTCACCACCGTAATGGAGGGCATGCGCAAGCCGTACGAAATTTTGTTTGTGGACGATGCCTCCACGGACCGCAGTTTCGAACTCCTGGCAAACCTCGTAGAGACCGACCCACGCCTTAAAGTGATCCGCCTGCGGCGCAATTTCGGCCAGACCGCCGCGCTTTCCGCCGGCTTTGATGAAGCGCAGGGCGAAGTCATTGTTTCCCTCGACGGCGATCTGCAACACGCCCCCGAGGACATCCCGAATCTGCTGGCGAAAATCGAAGAGGGTTACGATATTGCGTCCGGATGGCGCAAGAATCGCATTGACAATGCGGTGACGCGCAAGATTCCTTCGCGCATCGCCAACTGGCTGATGTCGCGAGCCAGCGGGCTCGACCTGCATGACTTCGGCACAACCTTCAAGGCCTACCGCGCGGAGATTCTCAAGGACATCAACCTGTACGGCGAGTTGCATCGCTTCATTCCCGCGCTAGCCAGCCAGTACGGGGCGCGGGTGGCGGAGGTGCCCATCCGCAACACGCCGCGCCTGAGCGGCGCATCCCATTACGGACTCAGCCGCACGTTCCGCGTGCTCTACGACATCATCACCATCAAGTTCCTGCTCAGTTACTTTACTCGTCCCATGCACTTCTTCGGCACGGCGGGACTGGCGGGCACGGGGCTCGGCGGGCTGATCATGTTTTACCTGTTTTGCTACAAGATCACCGGCCATGACATTGTTCTGGAGCACGGACCGCTGATGATCGCCGGGGCGATTCTTCTGCTGATGGGGCTCATGATGTTCTCCACCGGCCTGCTGGGCGAGGTGCTCATCCGCACGTACTTCGAGAGCCAGGGGCGGCGCATCTACGCCGTTCGCGAAGTGCGCACCAAGCGCGAACCTCAGGTTACCGACGGGGCCCGATAGATGAAATCCCGGCGCCAGGCCCTGCGCACCGCTGCCTCGGCAGTGGCGGCGCTTCCCGTACTCGGCCAGCACC
>JADLBG010000627.1 GCA_020847895.1 Bryobacterales bacterium | reverse complement strand
TCACCCTCCTGGGGCTGACCGTCTCCCTTTGGATCATTGATTCCGACCGCCGCAATCCCTCCGCCCGCGTCTGGCTCCTCGTCCCAATCACTCTCCTGTGGGTCAACATGCACGGCGGTTTCCTCGGCCTCATCGCCTGCCTCGGACTGCTGGTGGTTGGATCTTTCCTCGAGTCCGCGGCCGCCGTCTTCCTCGACGGCGCCCCCTGGAATCTGGCGCCCGCGTGCCGCTACGCCATACTTGCCGCCTTGTGCGTTGCCGCCTCTTTTCTCAACCCCTATGGCTGGCATCTTCATCAACACGTGGCCGCCTACCTGCGCTCGGATTGGATCAGGAACAACATCCAGGAATTTTTGTCCCCCGTGTTTCGTTCGGAGAGCGCCCTGCAGTTTGAAGCGATGCTCTTTGCCGGCCTGATGACCGTCGCATGGCTGGTTTCGCGGCGGTCCTTCGTCCCGGCTCTCTGGATTCTGTTCTGGGCTCACCAGGCCCTCGCCAGCATCCGGCACGTCCCCGTGTTCATGATCGTTGCCGCCCCTTTCGTCGCCGCCGCTCTTACCCGCCTCTGGCAGATTTGGGTCGAACCGGCCGGCGGGAAATCCTTCCGCGGCATCTTCGCCAGTCTCGCCCGTGACATGGCGCCCGGCTGCGCTCGAACCAGCGCATGGATCGCCGCGGTCACACTTGCCTTCATCCTGCTTCCTGCATCCGCCCTTCGCTGGCCCAAGGATTTCCCGGAAGCAAAGTTCCCCGTCCGCATGGCGGCTCTGCATCAGCAACGGTTGATCTCCGGGCGTACGCTCACCGAGGACCAGTGGGCGGACTATCTCATTTATCGTAGCTACCCCAGACAAAAGGTCTTCGTTGACGGCCGCAGCGATTTCTTTGGAAGCGAATTCGGGGACCCCTATCTGCACATGATGCAGGGCAGGTGGGACTGGGAGCAACTGCTCGACAAGTACCGCATCGACACGGTCTTCAGCCCTGTCGGGTGGCCTCTGACCTCTCTGCTCAAGCAAAGTCGCGCATGGCGTCTTGTCGATGACGGCGGCAGTGCTCTGCTCTTTGAAAAGGTACCTTCGTACCCAGTACCTTCCGCCCAGCAAAACGGCTCTCCACGGAAAAAAGCTCAGTCATTATCTAATGAAAATCCCCGACCGGGCCGAACTTACTAATGGAGATCAGGAAATCATGAAAACGCCCAAGACGCAGGCTCCGAATTTGCCGGACCTCGATTCCGCCTTCCGCGCCGGGGCAAACACTGGGAACTGGCGCCTGCCCTCGGGCATACCCCTCGGCGAGTATGCGCTCCAGGCCGGGTTCCTTGTGCCCAGTCTGTGGAATCTGTCCGTGCGTTGCGCGTTTGCCAGGAATCACCAGCCCGCGTCGCCTGCTTCTTCCCGCTGGCCCATCTCCGCGGACGCCTCGCGGCGTGTTCCTCGCGCTTTCGCTCAGCCGGCGGTCCGGGAGTGCTGATGTCGGGGCAAGTTCTCATCGTCGTCCTGCTCGGCGTCATTGCCTCCATTGAGGACCTGTGGCGGCGGAACGTCTCGAACTGGATTCCCGCTTGTGCGCTCCTCGCCGGCTTTGCCTGGCAGTGCAGCCAGCGCGGCTGGGGAGGGTTGGGCTCGGCTGCCGCCGGCGCAGCCGTCGGTTTCGCCGTCTTTCTTGTCTTTTACCTGCTCGGCGGCATGGGCGGCGGGGATGTGAAGCTGATGGCCGGATTTGGCGCCGTCATCGGAGTGGGACGGCTCTTGGAAGCGGCCATCTGGACCGCCATTGTCGGAGCCCTGCTCGCAGTTGCCGTAATTGCCGTGCACTCTCTGCGGAACCTTGGAAACAAGGAACGCAAGGGATCGCCCGCCGCGATCCCATATGCGCCGGCCATTACCGTCGGAGTCTGGTTATCTCTGGTACCACGCTAAAGAAAGTTCCAGTTGGTGTCGATCAATGCATAGGTGTTTCTAGGAAGGTGACGATATGGATCGCAGGTTTCTGACGGTTTTAGGAGTGAGCCTACTGTTCGCGCTGGTCGTATCCAGCCTCTTTTATCAGATGACGGCTCGCGCCGGCGGCGCTAAAAAGACGGAACAAGGCGAATTGAAAGACCTTGTCGTCGCGGCTAAACCCCTCACGGTAGGCATCACCGTGAAACCCGCCGACGTGAAGGTGATCAAGATCGCAAACGACCAGTTCCCCAAGATGGGTTTCGCCAAGGTCGAAGAGGTGATTGACCGCCCCGTCATCAGCAATATCCTTCTTGATGAACCACTGCTCGAAGGCCGGCTCGCCGCCCGCGGCAGCGGGCTGGGCATCGCGCCCATCATCCCGGTGGGCATGCGGGCGGTCACCGTCCGCGTCAACGACGTGGTCGGTGTCGCCGGCTTCGTCATGCCCGGCATGAGAGTCGATGTCCTTGTGACATTACGGCCTCCAGGCGGCGACAGCACCACCGTTACCACCACTGCTCTCGAGAACATTCTCGTCCTCACCGCCGGCACCACCATTCAGCCCGACGCCCGCGGCCAGGCCATCAATGCTCCCAACGTCACTCTCCTGGTGAGCCCGGATCAGGCTGAGATCCTCACGCTCGCAAGCAACGAGGGCC
>JADLBG010000626.1 GCA_020847895.1 Bryobacterales bacterium | reverse complement strand
AGGTAGTCGCCTCCCGGGGCGTGGGAGTAGAGGAGGATCTCATCGCGGAAGTTGCCGCCGAGCAGCCTGGAAACGGGTTGGTTGAGGATTTTGCCGGCGAGATCCCAGAGGGCCATATCGATACCGCTGAGCACTTTAATTTCGCGCCGGCGCTGGGGATAGGCGTAGAACATGTTGTGGAAGTGGACCTGGATGGCGAGCGGGTCTTTGCCGATCAAGGCGAGATTGGGCAGACGGCCGGCGCCGTTGTAGGCGGCGATGACGGAGCGGGCGACGGGGCCAGGCGTGTTGCACTCGCCGTAACCGGAGATGCCGGCATCCGTATCGACACGGATGAGGGTGCGGCGATCCTTGAGTTCGAGGGCCCGGATTTTTGTGATCTTGAGGAGATCCTTTGAGGGGGCGGCGAGGGCCTGATAACGGGCGAACGCGGCTCCGAGAGGGAGGCCGAGGGCGGTTTTGAGGAGGCCTCGCCTTGTGATGTGCATTCCCTTAGTAGAGCAGGGTGGGTGGGGATTGGCCAACGGCACGGGGTGTTAGCGCGGTAGCGGGCGCACACTTCGGGCTGGCTGGGGCGGTGGGCGATGCGCTGAATCAGTTGGATGCGCTGATTGGCTGTTTGGAGCGGAGCAGCGCTGCATCCCGGACCTCGCCGCGAATCGAGTCTTGTATGACCAACCAGCATCCAAGGAAGATCAAAACGGTTCCAGGATATCCGAGACAGAGGTTCGCGGGCGAGACGAACGGTTCGAGTGCAGGCGCCAAGTTGGGCTGAGTTGGTAGAAATCGGGCCCAGGCACGCAGAAGCCCCGCGCGATTGAGCCACCCGTCGAGCAAGGGTGGCGAGATGGCGAGAGGACGTCTTCGATGAGTTGGTAGTTGATGAGCAGGAATCCCGCGCCGAACAAAGCGAATCTCCTTGGGCGCTGGAGGGACAGGAAAGCGCCGGCGATGAGAGGAATCATCATAATCACGCAGTAGTTGATGTTGAAGTAGAACACCGATGGCATCAGGGCGATGACGAGTCCAAAGGCTGGAACTCTGAGCGAAGGGAAGCGCCAGGCCCTATGAAACGCCTGTGCCGTGATTACGATGAGTACGATGCCGACGGGCAAGAAGAAGAAAGTGGCTGCCTGCTGCGAGATGCTTCCAAAACCCAGAGCTGCAGTCCAGTAGCGGACATAATGAACCGCATCCGGCAGGTGGTGTGCTTCGGGTGTCAAGACAGCGAGTTGCCGCGGCAGTTTCTGCCACCAAGCGTCCCAGAGGGGTGGAGCGACCAAGAACCGTGTTAATCCGAAAATCAACGAGAAGGCAGCAAAGGCTGCCGCTGCCGTCCGAACGCCGGAATGCCGGATGAGTGGCCCTAAACGACCGAACCAGTGATGTGGGAAACGGCTGGCATCCGCACGCGTAAGGAGCAGAAAGACGGCCATGAAACCGGGAAAGAGCTTGACGGCAGCCGCGAGTCCCAACGCGACGCCGGCCCAAAGTTCCCGATGGCGGATTCGAAGCCGGGCCGACATGAGATAGACGGCGACTGCCGTCGCTCCCAGATAGAGGCTGTCAATCTGGCCGAGAAAGAGCGATTGACCAACGTTCCCATCGAGGGCAACAAACACTGTGGCAACTATCAGTGCAGCGGCCCAACGGCGCTTCGCCGGCCAGCCCGCGGTGAGTTCCATGGTGAAGGCTATGACCACAGTGGAGAAGACTAACAGGCTTAACACAAACCACGTCACTGCGGCCGTGACAAACGGCAGATTGGTTAATGGAGCAAGAAGCCACAGGTTGACCGGCGTCGCCACGTAACCCTTTGTGATCCCGAGATCGTCGGCGAAGTTCTGCTTGACCCACTCGGCGTAGTAGGGATTCGGATGAACGCTGAATACTTCGGGCATGCGTTTGCGGATGTCATTGTTGAGATAAGGATTGACGCCCTTGAGCCAAGCTTCCCTCGGGCGCCCGAAAGACTCTGCTTTGATCCGGGAGTGGCGGAGACAGGAACGCCTCCCAATGCTTCTTCACCGCGGGAATAGCGACAGCGAAGGCAACGAAGAGGAACAGGAGGACACTGCCCAAGAGAGCACCATCGCCCCGGTTTGTTCGGCTACTGGTGGGTTCCGGTGGAGGCGATGAACGCCGGCGCAGGCGTTTTCGGCTCACGGTAGTTGGGCTCCGGCGCGGCAATGAACTGATGCGAATGGATTCGCGAGCAGGCGGGCGGTTGCAGGAAAGGGCACTGTGGGGCCACAAGAATCACCCGCCTCCAGGCAACCCGAGAGCGACGAGGAGTATGGTTCGTTGGACCTCCGAGGATAGTGGCTGCCAAGCGCCTGACAGTAACGATCCCAACGATCCCGATTCTCCCAGGCATCTACGCTCCTTCTATCAATGAGTTGCCGTAACAGAAGCCGAAGTACCGACAGAATTTTGCAGCGCGATCGTGGCAGAGCCGATGGCAGACACGCTCCCCGTGACCGTGAAAGGCATCCGAAGCGAGAAGCGACTTCCGTTTGCCCGGCCGGAGTCGCTTCCAAACCAAGGATCTGCAATAGAGTTGAGCGGTATCGTGAACGTCGTGGCCCCTCCCAACGTGCTGCCCGGAGCACTGGCGAATGAGACAGTCGCGTTCGTCAGGTCGCGAGTTGTCGTGTAACCATTCAACTCGAGCGTGAATCCGCTAGCTGTCGCATCCGTGAATCGGGCGACACCGGCAATCGCCGGCGCAATTCGTCCGATGGTGATGGATGTAGCCGGGGCCGGATTCAAAGACACCGCTGTGTTGCCTGGCATCAACCGGACGTCTGCGACGGCTATTGTGATCGTTCCGGCAACGGTCCCTGTTTGAAGCGCGCCTGAGTTCGGAAGTGCGATGGAAGCGGCGCCGGACGGCACATCAATCACCAGGCTCGTACCACCCGATGCAAATTGGAGTGCAGGATCGCGGTAATTTTGCGGCAAGCCTGCTGCCGAGGGTGTGAAAGAAAGAGAAAGAGTAATACGGAGACTCGAAGGAAGCTG
This sequence comes from Bryobacterales bacterium, assembly GCA_020847895.1. Lineage (GTDB taxonomy): Bacteria > Acidobacteriota > Terriglobia > Bryobacterales > Bryobacteraceae > CADEFT01. The sequence continues at coordinate 3,951 of JADLBG010000626.1, read as the reverse complement.
CGACCCGGTTTGCATGGTAATTGTGACGGGCTGGTCCGCAGCAGTGACCGATGGCGCGGACACACCCAAATTGAGCCGCGGCAGGATTGTGAACGTAACGCCGTTGCTTGCCAGATTATTTGGATTAACGACAACCAACTGAACATTACCTGCCGCGCTAAACAGGTTTCCAGGGATGTTCAGGTCCAAGGCCGTGCTGCTCCGGAAACTTGCCGGCAGGGATGTGACAGGGCCGCCTTGCGGGGTCCAACGCGCCTGGGCTCCGGTAACAAAGTTTGTTCCAGAGACCTGAATTGTTGTCCCCGAACTACCCGCCATGATCGCCGGCGGAGTAAGCGCCGTGATGCGCGGTGTAAGGGGCGGAGCAATTGTAAAGGGCAGTGATGCGCTGTTTCGACTATCGGGATTGACTACACTAACCTGAACGACACCCGCCGTTGTCAAGAGACCAGGCGCGATGCTGATTTCCAGCAAAGTGCTGCTTCTGAATACCGTTGGAATCATCGCCGGACTGCCAGATGGGGGCGCCCACCGCAAAACGGCGCCGCTCACAAAGTTTGCGCCCGTGGCTTGGATGGTAAGTGCCGTCGGGCCGGCAGGCGTCGAGTTGGGGTTTATCGAGGTAAGCACTGGCCCGGGCGCAGTGATCGTGAACGAAGCCGAGTTACTAATGGCGTTTCCGGGATTCACCACCGCAAGTTGCACAACGGAGGCAGTACTCAGAAGGCCGGCGGGGACGCTCACCTCCAACAATGCCGCGCCGCGGAACGTCGTTTGCAAGGACGTCGCGGCTCCAGATGGCGGCGTCCACCGTAAGGCCGCAGCGGCGACAAAATTTGAGCCATTGATCTGAAGCGTCAGTCCGCTCGTCCCAGCAGAAACTGTATTCGGATTGATTGACGTGATAGTTGGCCGCGTGGTCCCCACGATAAATGGAAGGCTGTTGCTAACCGCATTGTCGGGATTCACAACAGCGATCTGCGCGGTCCCCAGGGTAGCCAGCAGACTCGATGGCAACACGGCATCCAGGAGGCTGGCACTGCGAAAGGCCGTCGCAACGAAGGTCTGTACTCCCGTTGGTGAAGTCCAACGAATACGAGCACCGGAAGCAAAGTTGGCGCCGTTGATTTGTAGAGTAGTGTTCCCAGAGCCAACAGACACCGAACTGGGGTTCAGCGAAGACATTGATGGTGTAACACTCCCGCTTCGAACCTCGAAAACGAGTCTTCCCGGAACTGCACTGATGAGGCTTCTGGTCCTTAGCGCCGTTGGACTCGAATCAAGAAATGCCCCGGCTACGAGCGAACCCGGCAACTGAAAGGAGCGATTTCGGGTGCCCGAAAGGCCGTTAGACCATCCCGCCGATGCGGGGCGGCAGTCAGGACGAGTTCCGCACAGCCCGTTGAGACCATTTTGTGAAAATTCTTCCGGACCGCTCGCCTCCCACGTAATAGACGCATAATTGAACTCGATGTCGAAATTTCCCGGCCCTGTATCAGAGCGGTCAATGAGTACGACTTGAAATGAATTGAGCTTGTCGCGATGGACCAAGTAGTATCCCTGATTGATGTAACTCGCTCCAAACGCACGCCGTCCGTCGACAGTTCCGGACCCGTAGGCGACGGGAGACGCGATCGCGAGTGTGAAGGAAGAGTTCGGGTCCCTCATATCGTTATCGGCAAAAAAGGGCGCTATGATCGGCACGGTGGAGCCGTGGATAGCCTCCGGCACGTACCTGTCAGGCCTCGGCTCATTGAAGGTGACATTGCCATGCGCGTTCACGTAGAGACTTGAATATGTAGTTCCGAAGAAGTTGACCGGGAACCCAATGGAAACTTGTGGGGTGGAGCAATCAAGACCCTCAACCGCGCAATTTTCTCCCGATGCCGGAATCCTGGTTGAATTGAAACCCGGTCTGATTGGGCCCTGCGCTCGAGCATCCCGCGGCATCAGGATGACCCCAGTGAGCGCGAACAGAGGTAGAACCGCTCTACACGATTTGGAAAGCAGCGGCAGGGTGGTTTGTCTCATCTCCCAGGCTCCGGGTCAGTTGCATTCTTCAGTGGAAGAGGAGACGAGAACGCAATCCGTAATTGCAAACAACCAGCGTCCAGGCTGGCAGTCCGGCGTTTGGAGGACGCTTGGCTTCGTATGCATTGTTGGACTTCCGAGCATAGGGCATCGGTCGAATCGCAACAATGGACAAAAGCGGACATGTCCGAAAATGCCCGCTGATTCTCCGGCCGTCGTGATAGGCTTTTCCTCTAGGCTTGGTTATGGAACAGAGTGACGCGGATGAATTGACGGGCTGGAAGGAGATCGCCGTCTATCTCAAGGCTGATCCGAGAACCACGCGGAGGTGGGAAAGCGAATTCAAGCTTCCGATCCGGAGGGGACCGACAGGCCGGGTCACGGCATCGCGCGCGGAACTGGATGCATGGAAGCAAAGACAAGGGCAAGACGGCGCTTCCGTCACGGAGGGGAATTCCGAACCGGACGATGGGCCTTCGGCCCTGCCTTCAACCGGGCCGCGAACCTGGCAGCGCGCTTTACCAGGAGTACTGCTCGTAATATGCACGGCGGTCGGCCTGCTGTGGATAACGCTGCGGGCTCCTTCGGGGAAACCCATCGCGGCAGCCACGCCCCCTCGCCTGTTCTGGCGGAACGGGGGACAACTTCCGGCGTCCCTCACAAGGCTGCCGATCGTACCCTATCACCTGGTACTTACAGGGTCTGAAGAAAAGCTCGCCGCCCTTCCATTCGACTCGCCGGACATTGCCGTCATCGACACGCGGACGATGTCGGTGAGGATGATTCGGATGCCGTTCGCGATCCAGGGCGGCAGGATGGGGGCGGACGGGCGCACGCTGCTGATTGGCTCCAGTACGGATGGTTTTCTGTTGCTCGACACGGAGAACGAGCGTATCCGCGGACCTATTTCCACTGGAGGGATGGTATCGGACCTGGTCATGTCGAGGGACGGGAAGAAGGTTTTTCTTGCCATGCGCGGCCATGGACTCAAGCGTTGGAACGCCGGTTCGGGCGAGTTGGATGTCATGACATCTCAGCAGGCTCCCTGGTTTGTCGGATTGGATGAAGCTGGGAATCGACTGTTCGTGACGTATCAGGGTGGCGGCCCCAAGGGGAGACGGGGGCATGATTCGGTGGAGATTTTCGATGTGGCGACGGAGCAGTCCCTTGGCTTTCTGCCGGATTTGCCGCTGGTTGGCGGAGAAATCGGCTTTTCGCCGAACGGCCAGCGGATGATTCTCGGCGGATGGGATGCATGCCGCAGCAAGATTTATGACCGGGTGGGTTGTCCGGAAACGCCCGCAAATCTCATGCACGTGTTTCGAATGCCTGATCTGACTTTGCTGAAATCCGCCGCGCTTCCCTTGGATGCCGGGGATGGGGGGCCTTTTCTGGGCAACTCGAATGCAATTCTGTTGAGGGGACCCGCGCAAGGCGCCGCTTCCACCAATGGTCTCGGCCTTGCGGTGTTTGACCTGGCATCCTACGGCTTCCGCGAGACGCTGCGTTCGGAAGAAGACATGAGCGCTGTGGCCATCGCGTCCAACCGGCACAAGGCATATGCCGCGACATTCAGCGGGAGGCTACTCGCGTTTGATTTCGAGCCGGCCGGGTGCAGTTACGAACCGGGACGCGCGAGCCTGATCCTGACGGGTGACGGTGTAGCCGCCGGGTTGATTGGCGGAGGTCATCTGAATCCGGGCGGGTGGGTTTTCGACGCCGGCAAGACCGGTCAAGCGTTCCGGTTTCACGGACAGTCCAGTGCGGCGTACTCGAGTTGGGTACGGACATTCGGGCCAATGGATTCCGGATTGTCGTGCTACGTGAAGCCGGCGAGAACCGGCCGGCGGCAGGTGTTGCTGGAACTGCGCTACCCCTCAGCGCCTGAGGAATTCTGGTCGGTGTCGCTGACAGAGGAGT
>JADLBG010000625.1 GCA_020847895.1 Bryobacterales bacterium | reverse complement strand
CCTTGTCGGCGGCGAGCGCGAGAACATCCTTCACGACCCTGGAAGGAATGACCACCACTCCGTCGTAATCGGCGAAGACGAAGTCGCCGGGATGGACGATCACCTCTCCGCATTCCACCGGCACGTTGTAGGCGGTGACAAGGCCGCGGCCCATGGAATCGACGGGCTTGATGCCGGCGGCGAAAACAGGGAAGCCGAGTTCCTCGATCTTTTTCACGTCGCGCACCAGTCCATCGACTACGGCTCCCCTGGCGCCGCGCGCCCTGGCAGCCGTGGATAACAACTCGCCCCAGGGCGCGTTGCGCAGGGACTTCTGCGTTCCCACGACAGCCACTTCACCCGGCAGCAAGCTGTCCACGGCTTCGATCTCGACGGAGTAGGGATCATCCGTGAAGTGGTAGACGTCAGAGCAGGAGATGGTGCGCGCCCATCCGGCAAACTTGCACGTTCCATGCACGGGCCGCAAGTACTCGCGCATCGCCTGGTGGCGAACGCCGAGCTGATCGAGAGAATCGGACACCACGGCGGTGTACAAGTGCTCCTCGGCAAACTTGCACGCTTCGATATCCCAGCCTTGGTTGTTTCCGCTCTCGTCCGGCGTGGTTCCGCTCAAAGATTGCATTCCTTCACCTCTCAGACGTTCGGGCGCCTGCGAAAATCGCGGCATCCGTTTACTGTAGCACCGCACAATTGCCGCGGAAATTATGCACGACAGCCACTCCAGCGTAAGGGGGGTGTGGGGACAGGTCAAGCCGGTGTTCGAAATTCTGGACGAACTGATTGTTGCGAAAGCTGGGTTTGCGCGCGAAGACGCGATATGTTCAGAATACTGGATGGAAGTATCCTCATGAGCGACACGCCCCATGCGTCCGCGGTCGGACGCGCCCTGTTGATTCTCGAGTGCCTGGACAACTCGCGCCGCGGGCTGAACATTTCCGAACTCAGCCGCAAACTCAGCATCCCGAAAAGCTCGACGCACGTCATCATGCTCACGCTGGAGCGGATGGGTTATGTGCAGAAGAAACCGGAATCTTTGAAGTACACTCTCGGCCTGCGAGCTTACGGGCTGGGACAAGGGATGATGAAGAACCTCTCGGTCTCGGAAGTGGCGCTGCCCTATATGCGGGTCCTCGTGGACCAACTCCACCTTCCTGCCCACCTGGCAGTGCCGGACGGGGACCAGGGGGTCTACATCCAGAAGGTGGAGGCTCCGGGTCTGCTCAAGATCGACACTTATATCGGCCGGCGCATGGACCTGCACTGCACCGGTGTCGGGAAGGTGATTCTGGCGTTCGGCCCGCCGGAAATCCTCGAGCGGCTGTTGGCCAAGCAGGTGTACATCCGGTACACGCGAAATACCATCACCACGCCCAAGCAATTGCAACGCGAGGTGGAACGCGTCAGGCAGCATGGCTACGCACTTGATGACGAAGAAGAGGAACTGGCGGTGCGGTGTGTGGCCGTGCCTGTCCTGCAGCCGGGCAAAGGATTCGTGGCGGCACTCTCGGTATCGGGGACCGTGACGCAGATACCGATCGAGCAGGTGGAGCGGACGGCGGAGCGGTTACGGGAGACGGCGTCGGCGATTTTTGCGCGGGTGGGGGAAGAGGTGGCGCCGGGACAAGGCTAATAGGAATGCCTTACCTCTGGACGGAAGCCTTGTAGGACGGCTAAGCAATTCCCCCGCTAAACTCTCCAAGCTTCTCTACCGATTCACCTTCTGTGGCAATTTCCATAGGCTTACTCTGCCTTTACTGCCAGGGACGGTGACATGAAACGGTACTTGTGGATCTTTGCGGCTCCTGTTCTGGCCGGAGCTCAGATCGCTTCGGTGGAACTCTCGGCGCCTACGCTTGGCTACGTATTCGACCAGCAGTCGAAGTCGCTGGTGACTGTCGATGGCGTACCCGGCGCCGCGCTCTTGGGAGGCGCGGTGCAACTTGGGGTTCCGATGGACTGGATCGCTGTCGCTCCCAACCGGAGATATGGGTTGGGGGTGAGAGAAGGCCAAATGCTGCTGGTCCGGCTGGATGGGGGAACGGGCATGGCCGCGCCCGTTGACCTGCCCGCGGGCAGCGTGTTCTTCAGTCCGTCCGGGAGCGCGGCGGCTATTTATACAGGCAGCCGGCTGGAGGTATACGGGGGGATGCCGGACAATCCGATTCATCTGCATTCCTTTGCCGCGGATCTGGCGGGCGAGGGCAAGCAATTCGCCGTGTCTGATGACGGCAACGCAGCCATCGCGCTGGTCGGCGGTGAGTTGTGGCGTCTTACCGAGGACACACCGGAAGCATTGGGAACGGGGTTCCGGGGCGTTGCGTTTCTGCGGCGCAGCCAGGATCTGCTGGCTCTCGATGGGAATGGAAACCGGCTGGTGCTGTTTCGCAAGGCGCAAGCCGAAGAGCCGGAGGAAGAGGCCGAGGGAATCGTGAAGCCGCTGGCGTTTGCCCTTTCGGCCGATGAGCGGACAGCGGCCATACTGCTCGAGGACAGCGCTCTGCTGCTGCTGAATCGGGATACTCATGCGGCCGTTCGCCTGGATCTGACGGGCATCGATGTACAGGGACTCTGGCGCACCGAAGGCAACGCCGTCTTCCAACTCGCGCGCGATGCTTCCGCCGATATCTGGATTGCGGACGGGGACGCGGCGGCTCCGCGTCTCGCCGCCGTTCTCAAGAGGGGGAATCAATGAGACTCCGCAACGCACTCCTCGCCGTAGTGGCGGCCGGACTGCCACAGATGGCGCCGGCGCAAATCCGCACGAACCCGGGGTTTTACGAAAAATCGATTCCGCGTAACGATGACGGCTCGGCGCCGCTCGAATCGCTTGGCTGGACGCTGAATTTTTTCGGCAGGCTGCGCACGGCGGTGTTTGTGAACAACAACGGCAACCTGACATTCGACGCGCCGCTGCCAACGTACACTCCTTTTGGACTGAATGGGGTGAATCGCGAGATCATTGCGCCGTTTTTCGCGGATGTGGATACGCGGGGACCGGGTTCCGCGCTGGTCACATACGGCCGCGATTCGGTTAACGGGCACAAGGCTTTCGCCGCCAACTATGTCAATGTCGGCTACTTCGCCAGTCATGATGACAAGCTGAACCGTTTCCAGGTGGTGCTGATCGAACGGCCGGACACGGGTAACAGCAATTTTGATATCGAATTCAACTATGAGCGCATTCTTTGGGAAACCGGGGATGCGAGCGGCGGGGTAAACGGATTCGGCAATGTTTCGGCCTCGGCGGGGTGGTCGAACGGATCGGGCCAGCCGGGCACGTCGTATCAAATTCCCGGTTCTCTCGTGCCGGGGTCGTTCCTGGACAACGGGGCCAACAGCCTGACGTATGGCCACACCCCCGGATCGGCGGCCGCGGTGAGAAACGGCCGGTGGATCTATCGCGCCCGCGGCGGCACGGTGATTCCCGCCCTGAGCATTACCACAGGATGCCCCATTCCGAACGCTTCGGCGGGGCGCGCCTACTCGTTCCAGTTCGACGCGCAGGGCAGCAAGCCGCCTTACCGCTGGTCCGTCACGGCCGATCCGGATGCCGCGCTGCCGAGTTTGGCGATGAGCGGTTCCGGGAAGTTGAGCGGCACTCCTCCTTCGCCTGGGCAGTTCGCCTTCACGGTGAATGTGTCGGCCACCGATGAAGACGGCGATGTGACGGTTTCGCGGCGCTGCGCGCTGACGGTGGATCCGCCGTCGATCTCGATCACCACCAATACGGCGCTGCCGGGGACGGGAGCAGGCGCGCGCTATACGGCGCGGCTGAACGCGGAAGGCTCCACCAATCCGATCCGCTTCGATTTCTACCGGTCTTACGGTGTTCCCGGCCTTGTTCTCAACCCGAACGGAACGCTCTCCGGCACGCCGGTCTTCGCGGGTAATTATCAGTTTCAGGTAATTGCTCACAGTGAAGGCGTGGACCGGGCCGTTCCCGCCATCAAGAGGTTCCAGCTTTCCGTGGTTCCCTCTGAACTCAGCGTGCGCGGCCTGTGTCCGCTGCCGCAGGGGACGGGAGGGGTGCCCTATGAACATATTTTCTCCGCGCAGGGGGGCTTTCCTCCGTATCGCTGGTCTGTCATCGGGGCCCTTCCCACCGGGCTGTCGATGACACCGGAGGGACGTATCAGCGGCATTCCACGAGTCCCTGAATGGTGGCCGTTTACCGTGCAGGTGGACGACAGCCGGGGCAACTCGGCGCAGTTGGGGTGCGGCGTGCCCATCGTGTTCCCGGAAGTGTCGATCACCAGCAGCTGTCCGCTTCCCGCCGCCACGGCGGGCCTCGGTTATTCGCAGAAATTGAGCGCATCGGGGGGCAATGGTCCTTACGCGTGGTCGGTGAACGGCACATTGCCGGCTGGATTGCGGCTGAGCCAGGACGGCACACTCTCCGGAGTGCCGCTTGCGGGCGGGAACTCGCAGTTCCGTTTGCGGGTGAATGACCGCTCGGGCCACGCGGCGGCCGTGCCCTGCAGTCTGAGCGTATTGCAGGCCGCCAACGGGATTACTTCGTGCCCTCTGCCAAACGCCTATGCGGGCGAGCCCTACTCGCAGCGGATGTTCGCCAGCGGCGGGGCCGAGCCCTATTTTTGGAACGCGGCTGCCCCGCTTCCGCCTGGTCTGCGGCTCTCCCCGGACGGGTTCCTCAGCGGTACGCTCGACAATGCCGGCAACTACCGCGTTTCGCTGCGCGCCACGGATGTCACGGGAGTTTACACCACGCGGAGTTGCGAACTTTCGGTTCTGCCGCAAACGCTTCGTCTGACGGGGGGGTGTCCGCTACCGGCTGCCGCGATGGGTGTGGAGTATTCTTATCAGCTCAGCGCCGCGGGAGGAGTGGAGCCGTATGCATTTTCCATGCGGGGAGACCTGCCGCAAGGCGTCCGGCTGCTGTCGAACGGCGTTCTGACCGGTAAGCCCACGGAGGCGGGAGTATTTCCCGTGGAACTGACGGTTCGTGACCGGCGGGAGCAGACGAGTTCCCTCATCTGCGCGCTGGTGGTAGACCTGCCGGACCTGCCGGATATCAAGATTACGGGTTTGCCGGCAACGCTGCAACCGGCGTCGGCCGGCCCCAGTTTCGCGGTGGAACTGGCCTCCGCCTATCCGCTGCCTCTCAGCGGCGAGGCGGCGTTAGCGGTGGCTCCCAATACCGACAACGCGACAGCCGAGGTGAACAAGGCCGATCCCGCGGTTCACTTCACCAACGGCCAGTTGACCATGCCGTTCACCATCGCTGCCGGGGCGCGAACCGTTCCCTTGCAGTTGAGCGCGACCGGGACCGTGGCCAGCACCATTACGGTGACTGCCTCGAGGTTCCAGTCCGCCGGTGTGGAGTTCACGCGCCAGGCAGCGGCGGTGACTCGGGTCAACCGGTCGGTTCCGGTGCTCACCAACGTTTGCTACGCGCCGACGGAGGGCGGATTTGATCTCGACATCTCGGGCTACTCCACAACCCGTGATCTGACGACGGCTGATGTGACGTTCGGCTCGAACACCTACAAGGTAGATCTGACGGGCAGTTCGAACGAATATTTTTCGAGCGACATCTCCGTGCGCACCGGGGGGACATTCCGCATCCGCGCGCCGTACCGGCTCACGCAGGGGAACGCGCAGAACCTGGGGCAAGGCAACGCGATCATTCGCAACTCGGCGGGAGCGAGCGCGAGCCGCGGTATTCAGAAGTGCCAGTGAGGATTGCTTAACTCGAGTGGCGGGCCTGGGCCATGGCGCCCAGCACCGCCACCAGCGCGGCCGCCACAAAGACCAGCGCCCATCGAAACTCGGAGGCGCCGTCAAAACGGTAAGTGGAAAAGAACACCCAGTAGACGGCCAGCCCGAAGACAGTTAATGCGTAAAGAACGAACAGGATGCGTGCCTTCTTGCGCAGCGCGAGATAGATCGAGAGCAGTCCGGCCAGGCTCAGCCCAAAGATGCAGAACGTGAGACGAGGGCCGCTCCATGGAAGCATGGGCAGATTCAGATCATAGGCCCCTTCAAGCAACGCGAACGATCCCAGGCCGAGGAAGAACAAAGTCAGCGGCAGGTGGAACAGGAAGCTGAAAGCACGCAGAAGAAAATTCACTCTTTAGGCTCCGATCTCGAATGGTTGCAACAAAACCTTTCATTCTACCAACCATGACAGGGGACGGCTCCGGGTTTGCCTACTTGAGCACGCTGAGCAGACTCGAGTAGTCATCGGTCCACACGCGGAGGCGGAGAGCCGCTTCCACCGGCTTGCCCGCGCTTTGGAAGACCTTGTGGTGGAACACGCGCGGGCTCGAGGCCACGAGAACCCAGGTGGAGCCGAAGCAGTTTCCTTCGTCGTCCTCGTCGCTTTCGACGTCGAAGGTAGCCTTGCCCATGGCTGCGGCAATCCTTTCGACGACGGGTTCCAGTTCCAGGTACCGGTTCGAAACATGCACGGCCAGAATGCCTTGCGGCTTCAGGTGCCGGAAGTACAATTCGAAAGCCTGCCGCGTCAGCAGGTGAACAGGGATGGAATCTCCGGAGAAGCAATCAATCGCCAACACATCGAAGTTCTGTTGAGTCTCGCGCTCGAGGGAAAGGCGGGCGTCACCCAGCACCACATCGACCTTCGCCGGGGCTCGCGTGATGTAGTAGAACTCCGACTTTGCCAGGCTCACCACGAGCGGGTTGATCTCATAGAACTTGTAATAATCTCCCCAGCGCGCGAAACCGGCAATGCTACCCGCGCCCAGGCCGAAGACCCCGACTTTCTGCGGCTGGCCGGGTTCGCGGGTGCGGATGGCGCGGCCCACGCCGCTGGCCGGGCAGTAATAGGTGAGCGGGTCGAGCCGCCGCTTCGGGTTGGTCCATTCCTCGCCGTGATTGATGGCTCCGTGCAACAGGGTCCGGTAGGCGGTCCACTCGTCCGGCTTTCCCGTCTCCCGCACGCGCAGCGAACCGTAGAAGTTCCGTTCCACGATCTTGTAATCGTGGATGTTCCGCTTGACGGCGCCACCGAGAAACACGGTCAACAGCAGGACTCCGGTCACCATGAGCGTGATCGTCCAGGAAGTCCATTGGCGGTAGAAGCGCGACTGCCTGTCGGTTACCAGGACCACAATGGCAAGAATGCCGCACAGAACCAGAGAGATGGGGAATTCGAAATACGAGATGAACACGTAGGGGGCAATGAGCCCGACGAACAAACCGCCGAGCGCTCCGCCAACGGACAGCATGAGGTAGAACGAGGTGAGGTAGCGGGGATGAGGCTTCCGCTTCACCAGTTCCCCGTGGCACACCATGCAGCATACAAAGAAGGCTCCGGAGAACGTGCCTAACAGGGTCTTCATGTGCACGTCTTCCGTTCCGGTGTGCAGGAGGTAGGCCATGGAAGCCAACGCAGGAACCAGCAGGAATACAAACAGCGGCCGGATGTACCAGCCGTCGGCATCGAAGCACAAGATGAAGGAAAGAAGGTACAGCACCAGCGGCACAATCCAGAGGAACGGGATGGAGGCGACATCCTGGGTGAGGTGATTCGTGACAGCCAGCAGGAGCGCGGAGGGGCATGCCGCCAGCGCCACCCACAGGGCCAGCGTCCAGCCGCCGGGCGGATCGCCCGCATCCAGCTCGGGGGCGGTTTCCAGCGGGTGTTGCCATACGATGCGACGGGTGGTGACGAACGCGGTGAAGGCGCAGAGGGCGGCGAATGCCACGTAGGCGAACGACCAGACGGATCCCTGACGGCTGGAACTCAAGTACGGCTCCACCGCCACCGGATAGCTGATGAGCGCCAGCATCGATCCGAGATTGGAGAGCGCGAAGAGCCTGTAGGGCAGCACGCCCTTTCCGGTGCGCGAGTACCACGATTGCAGCAGCGGGCTGGTGGTGGACAACAGAAAATACTGCACTCCCACGCAGGCAGCCAGAAGCAGCAGAATTGCCATGGATGGATTCGCTCCGCCCACGGGCTTCCATTTGGCCGCGGGCGTGATCGGCAGCAGGAGCGCGCTTGCCGCGAGCAGCCCCATGTGCAGATAGGCATGGCGCCTGGGATGGAGGTACTTCACGGTCCAATACACATAAAGGTAGCCCAGCAGCAGGACGGTTTGGAAGAACAGCATGCATGTGGTCCAAACCGCGGCTGAACCACCGAACCAGGGAAGAATCATCCGGGCGATGACCGGTTGAACCTGAAACAGCAAAAATGCACTGAGAAAGATCGTGCAGGCGTAGATAAACATGCAATCCCACTAGCTTACAATGGGAGGCTTGGTGAAGACTGATCCGCATCGGGCTCCGCGCGGTCTGGGCCGTCTGTTCGGCGATCTGAAGGTGCGTCCGAAGCTGATCGTGCTTCACAACACATTCTTTCTGATTCTTGCCTGCGCGGCTTATTTTTCGCTTATCCCTCTGTTCGAAGAGCGGGTGGGGAGCGCGCAGTTGCGTGAGAACAGCCTGCTCATTCAGATCTTCTCCGACAACCGTCCGCTGCCCAGGATGCCGGGGACCGAACTCTACAATTTCCGCGAGGGGACCGCGGAAGAATTGCGCATTCCGCCCGCGATTCGGGAGTGGCTGGATGCGAACCCGGGTCTCATCTGGAGGAATGCGGAGCAAAGCGATTTTGCCTGGCGCAAAGTGGCGAGGGAAGGAAGATACCGGCGCTTGCGAACGCCGGACAAGTTCTACCGGGACATGATCGAGCGCGCCAAGCGGACACTGTTCGTTGTCCTGGGAGCCATCTATGTGTTGGCGGTGCTGACGCTCGAATTCCTGATTATGCCGCAGTACGTATACCGGCCGATCAAGGTGATGCTGCGCGCGGACCGGGCGACGCAGGAAGACGACCGCGCCCATGAGTTGATTCGCGACGAGGAAATTCTGGACGATGAAATCGGGCAGATCATGCGTTCGAGAAATGTCACGGTGGAGGAGTTGCGCCGGCACGAGGACAACCTTGCGCGCGCATTGGAGGACCTGCGCGCGAAGAACGAAATGCTGGAAGCGGCGAAGAAGCACCTCGAGGATCAGGACCGTCTGGCGAGCATCGGCATGCTCAGCGCCAGTGTGGCGCACGAGATTAACACGCCGCTGACCGTTCTGCATGGCTCGATCGAAAAGCTGTTGGAGACGGCTCCGGAGAAGCCGGCCCGGG
>JADLBG010000624.1 GCA_020847895.1 Bryobacterales bacterium | reverse complement strand
TTCAGCGCCTCGCGAAGGAATGAAATCATATCCGTGTATTCCTCGATCATCTTGGCGGCGGGCTTGCCGGCTCCGTGTCCGGCGCTGGTTTGAATGCGGATGAGGATGGGGGCTTTGCCCTCCTGGGCGTGTTGGAGGGCGGCACCGTATTTGAAGCTGTGCGCGGGCACGACGCGGTCGTCGTGATCGGCGGTCATGATCATGGTGGCCGGATAGGCGGTTCCCTGGCGGATGTTCTGGAGCGGGGAGTATTTGCGCAGGACCTCGAAGTCTTTGGGGTTATCGGGATTGCCGTAGTCCGAGGTCCATGCTTTTCCGATGGTGAACTTGTGGAAGCGGAGCATGTCCATGACGCCGACCATGGGGATGGCGGCTGAGAAGAGATCGGGGCGCTGGTTGAGGCAGGCTCCGACGAGCAGGCCTCCGTTGCTGCCGCCGAGAATCGACAGACGGCTCCGGCTGGTGTACTTGTTGGCGATGAGCCATTCGGCGGCGGCGATAAAATCATCGAACACATTCTGCTTGTTTTGTTTCATTCCGGCGTGATGCCACGCTTCGCCGTATTCGCTGCCGCCGCGGAGGTTTGCCACGGCGACGAGGCCGCCCTGCTCCATCCACGCCAGATAGAGGACGGAAAAGTTGGGCACGATGGCGATGCTGAAGCCGCCGTAGCCGTAGAGGATGGCGGGGGTGTCTCCGCCGGGCCGCAGGCCTTTGCGGCGGGAGAGGAACATCGGAATCTTCGTTCCGTCCTTGCTTGAATAGAAGACCTGCTTCGTCTCGAACGCGGAGGGATCGAACGGCAATTTGCTCGAGAATAGCGGCCGGCTCTCTCCGGTGTTTGCGTCGTAGCGGTATAGAGTCAATGGAGTGGTGAATCCGGCGAAGGAGTAGAACTGTTCGGGTTCGTTTGGCGAACCGGCATACCATGCCGCGGTTCCCATTCCCGGCAGTTTCACCTGCCTGGAGAACCTGCCCTGCAAGTCGTAAACGCGGACGGCGGACTTCACGTCTTCGAGATACTGGCAGTAGAGGCGGCCGCCGCTCCACACAGCCAGTTCCAGGGCGTCTTTTGCTTCGGGCACGATCTGTTTCCAGTGGGATTGTTCCGGGTTGGCGAAGTCAATGGAGAGAATGCGGCCCTTGGGGGCCTTTTCCGTGGATTGAAAATAGAATTCCGCGCCGCGGTTTCCGAGGGGGTGGAACATGCCCGTGAAATCGCGAATCAACTCGACGGTCTTTCCGTTCGCGGCGCGCAAGTCCTGGTAGAAGACCATATTTTCCACGGCCGTACCTTCGCTGACAAGGATGAGAAGGTATTGCCCGTCTTGGGAAGCCCACGGATCGAAGCGCCATTCCTTGCGATCGGGCCGTTCATAAATCAATTTGTCTTCGCTTTGTTTTGTTCCCAGCCGGTGGTAGTAGAGCTGGTTGTTGTAATTCGGCGCTGTGAGCAACTCGCCTTTCGCGGGCTCGGGGTAGCGGCTGTAATAGACGCCCTTTCCATCAGGGCTCCAGACGGGATTGGCGAACTTGATCCACTGGATCCTGTCGGGGAGATCTTTTCCCGTGTCCACATCGCGAACGCGCCATTCCTGCCAATCCGAACCTGCCACGGCGATGCCGTACGCGAGGCGCCTGCCATCGGGACTGGGCGCCCAGGCGGCCAAGGCGGAGATCCCCTCTTTCGAGGCGGTGTTGGGGTCGATGAGCGCGCGCGGTTCTCCGCTGCCTTCCCGCACGTACAGCACAGGCTGGTTCTGCCCTCCATCCTGGCGGAGGAAAAACAGCCTGCCGCCACTCTTGAGGATTCCAGCGTAATTGCGGATGCCGATCTCGTAGCGCGCGCTGCGCGTGTAGTTCATCAGCTCCGTAATTCGTCCCCGCAGTTTCTCGCGCCCCGGAATCCTGTCGAGGCGCTCGCGCGCGTAGGTACTCTGAGCCCGCACCCAGGCGCGGGTATCCGGAGAATCGACATCCTCGAGCCAGCGGTAGGGATCGGGAACGGTTACGCCGTGCAACTCGTCCACATGATCGATGCGCTTGGTTGGCGGCGGGGCCGCTATCACCACCGCGCAGGCACAGAAAAGGAGAAGATACAGAAAACCCAACGGCATGACGATTATTGTCCCAGACTACGGTAGAATGCGGGCTGCTGGAGAATCATGTTAAAGGTATTGGCGCGTTTTTTTCTTCGCATCATCTTTCGACTCGAAGTGTATGGCCAGACTCCCGCTCGCAAGCCGGAACGGCTGCTTGTAGTCCCCAACCATCAGTCGTTCATGGATGGGATGCTGGTGCAGGCTTTCTTTCCGATCGAAGTCACCTGGGTGATCCACACAACGATCGCGCAGCAGTGGCACTTTCGCATTCTGCTGAAGCTGATTCCGCACATTACGGTGGACGCCGCCAATCCGATGAGCATGAAGCGGGTGCTGCACTTGATTGAGGGAGGCACGCCGGTGGGGATCTTCCCGGAAGGGCGCATTACGGTCACGGGGAGCCTGATGAAGATTTACGAGGGCACGGCGTTTCTGGCCGCGCGTTCGGGCGCCACCGTGATTCCGGTACGAATCGACGGAGCGGCGAACTCCGTGTTCGGCCGCATGAAGAGTCCCTATCCCATTAAGCTGAGGCCGAAGGTTCGGCTGACGTACCTGCCCGCGGCGAGCGTTCCCCTGCCGGACGCGGTTTCAGGAAAGCAACGGCGGCGGCTGGCCGGGGAATCGCTGCGAATGCTGATGCAGCGTTCGGTATTGGAAGCGCGTCCGAGGCGAACGCTTTACGGCGCATTGCTCGATGCCATTGAACTGTACGGACGGAAAGCCGTCATTATCGAGGACGTGCGGCCGAAGACGGAGACCTACGCCGATCTACTGAAGACAGCGCTGGCGCTGGGACGGATTGTTTCCCGGCTGGCGAAGGAAGGGGAGTATGTGGGCGTGCTGCTGCCGAATGCGGGACCGGCGGTAGGAGCGCTGTTCGGCATGTTCGCCACGCGGCGTATTCCGGCGATGATGAACTACACGGCGGGAGTGGACGGCATGCAGAGCGCCATCGACACGGCGCAAATCCGGACCATCGTTACGTCGCGGGCGTTTCTTGAGAAGGCCAAGCTGACGGCGAAGATTGAGCAACTGAAGAGCGTGCGGGTGGTGTACCTGGAGGACCTTCGCAAGTTGTTCGGCATGGGGGACAAACTGTGGCTCATTTTGTGGGCGCTTCGTTTCCCGCGTTCCATCGAGGCGCGAGTGAAGCCGGAGGATCCGGCCATTGTCCTGTTCACGTCGGGCTCGGAAGGCAAGCCGAAGGGTGTAGTGCTTTCGCACGACAACATTCTGACCAATGTGGACCAGGTGCGGGCGATGATCGAATTCTCGAACAGCGACCGCTTCTTCATGGCGCTGCCGATGTTCCATAGTTTCGGCCTCACGGCGGGGATCATCCTGCCGATGGTGAACGGAGTTCCCATCTATCTCTATCCGAGTCCGCTGCATTACCGGCTGATTCCCGAACTCACGTATGACCGGGATTGCACGGTGTTGTTCGGCACGCCGACATTTCTCAACTACTATGCGCGCTTTGCGAACCCCTACGATTTTTATCGCGTGCGCTACATCGTGGCGGGAGCGGAAAAGCTCAGCGACGAGGTGCGCCAGACTTATCAGGACCGGTTTGGCCTGCGGATCATAGAGGGCTACGGCGCGACGGAGTGTTCTCCCATAGTGGCCGCCAACAGCCCGATGGCGTACAAGGCGGGGACGGTTGGGCAACTGGCGCCGGGAATGGAGGCGCGGTTGGTTCCGGTGAACGGCATCGAGCATGGGGGGCGGCTGCACGTGCGCGGACCGAACGTCATGCTGGGGTATCTGCGCCACGACAATCCGGGAGTGATCCAGCCGCCGCAATCGGAGTTCGGCCCCGGCTGGTACGACACTGGCGACCTGGCGGATATCGACGCGGAGGGTTTCCTGCACATACTCGGGCGTTTGAGGCGGTTTGCCAAGATCGCGGGGGAGATGGTGTCGCTCGAGGCGGTAGAAAGGATTGCCGCCACGGCGTCTCCGAGGAAAGCCCATGCCGCCATTGCCCGGAAGGACGCGACACGCGGCGAAGTGCTGATCCTGTATTCGGAAGACCGCGAGTTGCGCCGCGCTGATCTGGTGGAGGCGGCGCGCAACCTGGGGGCTGCGGAGGTGGCTGTTCCGCGAAAGATTGAATACATCGAAAAACTGCCGCGGCTCGGCACCGGGAAGGTCGATTACGTGGCTTTGAACAGCATGACTTTCGCGCCCGCATAAGACTCTGCATGAGCGAATACTCTCTCAAAGAACAACGCGGCTGGTATTTCTACGACTGGGCGAACTCGGCGTTCTACACGACGGTGGTGACGCTCTTCTTCAGCCCCTATCTCACTTCGATTGCGAAGAACGCCGCGGACGCGCGGGGCGACGTACACATCCTGGGGATTCCCATCCTTGCGCAATCGCTGCCGATGTACCTGACTTCGCTGGCGGTGGGGATGCAGGTATTCCTGCTGCCCATGTTCGGGGCTGTAGCCGATTACGGACGGCGGAAACGGGAGTTGCTGGGCATGCTCGCGTTTCTCGGCGCGGGCGCCACGGTGGCGATGTACTGGATGGTGGGGACACGATATCTTTACGGCTGCATTTTGTTTCTGATTGCGAATTCGGTCTACGGCGCGGCGAACGTCATTTATAACTCGTTTCTGCCGGAGATCGCTCCGCCGGAGCAGCGCGATAGTGTGTCTTCGAAGGGGTGGGGGTTAGGGTACGTGGGCGGCGGGGTTCTGCTGGCGCTGAACCTGTTGCTGTATTCCAAGGCATCGAGCATCGGTTTGGAGGAAGCCACCGCCGTGCGCATCAGCCTTGCTTCGGCCGGGATCTGGTGGGCGTTATTCACGCTGATTCCCCTTGCCACGCTGAAGAACCGCGGCCCGCGGAAGCATCCGCCGCCCGGGGCGAACTATCTGAAAGCTTCCTTGCGGCAGTTGTGGATGTCGGCGCGGGGGATCATGAAACTGCCGCAGACGCTGCGTTTCCTGGTGGCGTACCTGATCTACAACGACGCCATTCAGACCATTCTTTCGCAGGCGGGGCAATTCGGGCATGAGGAGTTGAAACTGCCGATGGAGTCGCTGACGACGGCGATCCTGCTGGCGCAGTTTGTGGGCGTGGCGGGCGCCCTCGGCTTCAACTGGGTGGCGGCGCGGATCGGCAACAAGCACACGGTGATGCTGACGCTTGTCACTTATTGCGGCGTTCTTACGTACGCCTACGGGTGGGTCTCGACGCAAAACGAATTCTACGTGATGACGGCGCTGGTGGCGGCGGTGATGGGCGGCAGTCAGTCACTGAGCCGCTCGATTTTCTCGTTCATGATTCCGAAGGGCCATGAAGCGGAGTACTTCAGCATCTACGAGGTCAGCGATAAAGGGACAAGCTGGCTGGGGCCGCTGTTTCTCGGACTCGCGCTGCAGATTACCGGAAGCTTCCGGATCGCGATTCTTTCTCTGATTCTCTTCTTTGTGGTTGGGCTGGCGATTCTCGCCACGGTGAACGTAAAGCACGCGGCGCTCGAAGCGGGCAATGAGCCGCCAGTCCGGTAGGGACGTGCGGCTCAGGGAATTGTCTTTTAGAATTCGATGCGCAGCGCGACCTGGCCGGTGCGGGCTCCGCCGAACTCCACTCCGCGGGCGGAGGTGATGCGGCCGAAGTTGTTGTCGGCGACGTTGAGGTTCGGATCGGACAGGTTCACGTGGTTGGCGACGTTGGTGAAGCTGCCCTCGAGGCGGAGCGCAAACTTCTCCACAAGCTGCATGCGCTTGCTCATACCGAGGTTCCAGCCGATGGTGCCGGGACCGGTGATGATGCCGACGCCGGAATTGCCGAAGCGGCCGATGGGGGCGGGGTCGCGTCCGGGGACCACACCGACCAGGCAGTTGAACTGTTGCGGGCCGACGGCGCGTCCGGGACAGAGGAAGGCGCCGCGGTCCATCCAGAGGTCGGCGGTGGGATTGGAAAGGCTGCCGTTGCCGATGCGATCGGGGCGGTCTGTGCCGCGGCGCGGACCGTTGGTGCCGGAAGGATCGCCTCCGCTATAGACCGGAGTAAGGAAGGGGCCGGTTTGGAGGGTGAGGATGGTGGAAAGGCTCCAACCGCCGACGGCGAGATCGGCCGCGCGGGAACTGTTGGCGAGGAACTTCTTTCCCCTGCCGAAGGGCAGTTCGTAGACGAAGGTGGTGACGGAGCGGTGACGGCGCGTGGCGTACACATCGCCGCGGTCGGCGCGCCGGTTGAGCGAGTTCGTGACGCGTCCGCCTCCGGTTTCTCCGGCGTAACTATTGGGATTGGGACCGGCATTATCAGCGAGGTTCTTCGCCAGGGTGTAGGCGGAGGTGAACGTCAGGCCGTTGGTGAACCTGCGGTTCAACTCGGCCTGGAAGGCGTTGTAGATGGCGTTCGCGCCGGCGTCGCGGCTGTAGATGAGGCCCCAGTTGGGGAAGGGCCGGTCAGTGAGAGGACGCTGGGAGAAGAAGGTGGTGGAGGACTGCGGCTGGTTCAAGTCGGGCGCCCACGGAAGTTGGGTGGATTTGTTGGCCACGTAGGAAAGACGCAGGCCCATGCTGTTGGTCAACTGCCGGTCCACGGACAGCGACCATTGCATCATGTAGGGCGGTTTGAAATCGATCTGATTCGCCGTGCGGAACTCGAAGGTTCCCACGGAGGAACTGCGGATGCCGCTTCCGGGGGTGCGGGTTTCAGGTAGAACGAAAATGGGCTTTCCATCCGCGGTCACGTTGTTGAACGAGCGCACGTCACTCTGCACGGTACCGGTGAGGGAGAAGAAGACCGAGCCGAGCAGAATCATGTTGTAAATTCCGTAAGCGCCGCGAACAGTGGTTTTGTCGTTGAGACGGTAGGCAAAGCCGAGGCGCGGCAGGAACTGTTTGTAGTAGTTTTTGCGCAGGCTCTCCGGCAGGCCGGCCTTTTGGGCGGTGACGAAGGGCGTGCAAGGGACGCCATTGATGGCGGAAGCGGGGCAGGCATTGACGGAGGTGAGAACGCCGGGGGCGAGGAACTTCG
>JADLBG010000623.1 GCA_020847895.1 Bryobacterales bacterium | reverse complement strand
AACGAGACGCGCAACAAGAAGAAGTGCGCCTATAATGGCGATGAAATGCGATTTCTGGGACTTCTCGCTTTCCTTTCCAGTGCTTTGTGTGCGCAGACGGAGGTGGACTTCACCAAGCAAGTGGAGCCGCTGCTGCGCGCCAAGTGCCATGGGTGTCACGGGCCGGCGCAGCAGATGAGCGGGCTGCGTTTGGATCAGAAGGAGGCGGCGCTGAAGGGCGGCTATTCGGGCGCCGTGATCATTCCGGGTAAGAGCGCGGAGAGCAAGCTGATGCTGCGCGTAACCGGGGCTAAGGGGATGATGGCGATGCCGCCGGGCACGAAAGGGCTGCCGGCGGCAGAGGCGGAGTTGCTGAAAAAGTGGATGGATGAGGGCGCGAAATGGCCGGACACCGTGGTGGCAGGGCCATCAGCTTCCTCGAAGCGGGTATCGCATTGGGCGTTCCGTCCGATTGACCCTCCGGCGCCGCCGGAGGTGAAGAACGCGAAGTGGGTCAAGAATCCGATTGATGCCTTCGTGCTGGCGCGATTGGAGAAAGAGGGCGTGAAGCCATCGCCGGAAGCGGACAAGCTGACGCTGCTGCGGCGAGTGCACCTGGATTTGACCGGACTGCTGCCCACGCCGGAACAGATCAACGAATTCCTGAAAGACACGGATCCGGATGCTTACGAACATGTGGTGGACCGGTTGTTGACGTCGCCGCATTTTGGGGAGCGGTGGGCGCGGCCGTGGCTCGACCGGGCACGGTACGCGGATAGCGACGGATATGAAAAGGATTGGGCGCGGCCGTACGCATGGCGCTACCGCCACTGGGTGATTCAGGCTTTGAACAATGACATGCCGTTCGACAAGTTCACGGTGGAGCAGCTTGCCGGGGACCTGCTGCCGAAGGCATCGGCGGAAGACAAGGTGGCGACGGGCTTCCTGCGGATGACGCTGACCAACCGTGAAGGCGGCGTGGACAACAATCAGTTCAAGTTCGAGAACACGGTGGACCGGACAAGCACGTTGGGCGCGACGTGGCTGGGGCTGACCATCGGCTGCGCGCAGTGTCACGACCACAAGTACGATCCGATCAGGCAGAAGGATTTCTATCAGCTTTTCGCCTTCTTCGACAAGGTGGAGGAAGTGGACATCGATGCGCCGGTGCCCGGGGAGTTGGGGCCGTACCTGGCGAAGAAGGAGGAGTACCGGGAGAAGCGGGAGGCTCTGCTGAAGGATTACAAAGTGGCGGAGCAGCAGGCGGCGTGGGAGAAGGAACTGCTGTACACGTCCGCGCATCCCGGCGTTCGTACGGATTGGGATTTGGCGTGGGATTGCCTGCTGAAGCTGACGGAAGGCGGAGACGGGGAAAAGATCCTGCGGATTGCGCCGGAGAAGAGGACCGGGCGGCAGAGAGACATCCTGACGGATCACTTTATCCGGAACTATCACTTTGCGGTAGGTCCGAAGGTCTACGCGGAGACGAAGTTCAAGGAGTTGGACGAGAAGCTGAAGAAATTGAAGGACGAGTATCCGCGGTTGACACAGGCAATGACGGTGGACGAGGTGGCGAGCGCGGCTCCATCGCACCTGCGAGTGCGTGGAGATTACCGGACGCTGGGGATCGAAGTGGAGCCGCGGGTTCCGGAAGTGCTGCCGGGGCTGGAAGTGAAGTCGGGCGCGCGGGCGACGCGGCTCGACCTGGCGAAGTGGGTGGTATCGCGTGAGAATCCGCTGACGAGCCGGGTGACGGTGAATTGGGTGTGGGCGGAGTTGTTCGGGCGCGGGATTGTGAAGTCGCTGGACGATTTCGGGGTGAGGGCGGACAAGCCGACGCATCCGGAGTTGCTCGATTACCTGGCGGCGAAGTTCATGGACGGCGGGTGGAGCATGAAGAAGCTGATCCGGCGGATGGTGTTGTCGAACGCGTACCGGGAGAGTTCGAAGACGCGGCCGGATCTGGAGGAGCGGGACCCGAGCAATGAACTGATCGCGCGGCAGACGCGGCTGCGGCTTCCGGCGGAGTTGATCCGGGATTCGGCGCTGATGGCGAGCGGGCTGATCTCGCTCGAGGTGGGCGGCAAGAGCGTCAAGCCGCCGCAGCCGGATGGAGTGATGGAACTCGGGTATGGAAACCGCTGGGGCAATGCGTGGCCGGTGAGCCAGGGGGCGGACAAGTACAGGCGCGGGCTGTACATCCACTTCCAGCGGAGCACGCCGTATCCGATGCTGGTGAACTTCGACGCGCCGAAGGCGAATGTGGCGCTGTGCCAGCGGGACCGTTCGAACACGCCGCTGCAGGCATTGAATCTGTTGAATGACCCGGTGTTTCATGAGGCGGCGCGGGGGTTGGCGTACGAGGCGATGAACGCATCGACGGATTGGGATACGCGGCTCGAAGAGGCGTATCTGCGGGCGTTGGGCCGCAAGCCGACGAACACGGAGAAGCGGAAGTTCGAGACGTTCTTCACCAGACAGAAGCAGGTCTTGGCCAAGGAGGGAACTCCTTCAGACGATGCGGCATGGACGGAGCTTTCGAGCGTGCTCTTGAACCTCGACGAATTCATTACCAGGGAGTAGCGAAGATGAGACCTGAACTGTTTGCCGTTCATAACCGCCGTATGTTCCTGCGCGATTGCGCCAGTGGAATCGGGATGATGGCGCTCGGAAACCTGCTGGCAAGCGAGGGGCGGACGGCGACGATCGACGACCCGCTGGCTCCGAAGAAGCCGCAATTTCCGGCGAAGGCGAAGAACGTGATCTTCCTGTTCATGGAGGGCGCGCCGAGCCAGATGGAGTTGTTTGATCCGAAGCCGGAGTTGAGCAAGTGGAACGGGAAGCCGCTCCCCGCGGACCTGACAAAAGACCTGAAGCTCGCTTTTATCAAGCCGACGGCGAAAGTGCTGGGGCCGCAATTCCAGTTCAGGAAGTACGGGCAGTGCGGGATGGAGCTTTCGGAACTGCTGCCGCACACCGGCTCGGTGGCGGACGATATTTGCCTGGTGCGCTCGATGTACAGCGAGGCGTTCAACCACCACCCGGGGCAGTTGTTTTTGTTCACGGGATCGATGGTGGGCGGACGTCCGACGATGGGCGCCTGGGTGAATTACGGGCTGGGGAGCGAATCGCGGGACCTGCCGGGATTCGTGGTGCTGGCGTCGGGCGTGGGCACGAGCGCGGGGTCGGACAACTGGTCGAGCGGGTTTCTGCCTTCGACGTACGCGGGGACGGTGCTGCGGAGCAAGGGGGATCCGATTCTGTACCTGTCGAATCCGAAGGGCGTGAGCGACGCGTCGCAGAGGCTGCGGCTGGACATGCTGAAGGAGTTGAACCAGGAGCATTTGGAACAGACGGGCGACGCGGAGATTGCGTCGCGGATCCACTCCTATGAGCTGGCGTACCGGATGCAGACGTCGGGTCCGGAACTGCTGGACTTCTCGAAGGAGTCGCGGGAGACGCTGGAGATGTATGGGGTCCACGGGGAGAAGACGAAGGCATTCGGGACGAACTGTCTGCTGGCGCGGCGGCTGGTGGAGCGCGGGGTGCGGTTCGTGATGCTGCTGCACGCCAGTTGGGATCATCACAGCGCAATCGTGAAAGGGCTGAAGCAGCAGACGGGCGCGACGGACCAGCCATCGGCGGCGCTGATCAAGGACCTGAAACAGCGCGGGCTGCTGGACGAGACGCTGGTGGTGTGGGGCGGCGAATTCGGGCGGACGTCGATGTCGGAGATGCGGCGGCCGGATGATCCGGATTCGATCGGGCGGGACCACCATCCGAATGGATACGCGATGTGGATGGCCGGGGGCGGCATCAAGGGCGGTCAGGTGATCGGGCAGACGGATGAGCTGGCGCTGAGCGTGGTGCGGGACAAGGTGCACGTGCATGACCTGCAGGCGACGATTCTGCATTGCCTGGGGATGGAACATACGAAGCTGACTTACCGGCATCTGGGACGGGACTTCCGGTTGACGGACCTGGGCGGGCAACTGGTGCAGAAGATGCTGGTGTAGGCGGAAATCAAACGGCGAGCGCATATTGGCCCGCATTGATAGCGTAGACCGGCCCGGAATTGGGGTTGTTCAGCAACACTTCGGCGCGGATAGGATTCTGGGAGAAGAGGGAACGCGTGGAGCGGTCCAGTTCCATGCGCTGTTCGAGTTGACGCCGCTCGCCGGCCTGCGACATCAAGCTGACGAACACCCAGACGATGATGGCGAGGAGGGCTAACACCAGCATGCCGACGATGACAGGGCTCTCGAGGGCGGCGGCGGCTCCGGCGGCCAACGCGCTCATGACCTTGGCTACAGCCGCGACGACGGCCCCGGCCGCGGCCAGTATGGGGCGGGCGATGGCGAGGACCGCGTTGATGGCGAGTTGGGAAAAGCCGCGGGCGAGGATGCGGATCATGCCGCGGTAGGCGATGGCGCGCGCGGGGCCGCTTTGGTTGATGGCGTAGATATAGAGGTTTTGCTGGAATTCGTGCTGGAGCGCTTGCGGGACGCAGGCTCCGAGGATGCGGAAAAAGGTGATGCTCGACATGGCAGATCCTTTCGTGTGGTTTGGGTCCGGAGGCTTGTCGGCCCTCCTATGAACGATTACGGAATCGGGAGGCGGAATGACTCAAGCGGCGGAGGCGGGCGGCGGATTCAGTTCTGGGGGCACCGTCCGAGAACCGAGTTCAGGATGCGCCGCTGCTCGGACCAGTTCTTGGCGGTCATGCCGCCGGACTGGTGCAGGGTCCGGGAAGTCTCGAGTGTATGGCGTGCTTGCGCACAAGCGCGATCGAGTTGGCCGGCTTTGGCGAGGAGATCGGCGAACACCGCGTCGGTGATCTGGACGTCTTCCGTGGCGAGGGTGGAATCGGGCTGTGAGGCCTGGGCGGCTCTTCTTGCTTTTCGCACTGCGTCCTGCTCTCTGACCGCCTCGTCGAAGCGGCCGAGGCTGCCGAGGCTTTCCGCGAGCGCCTGGCGCTTATTCCAATAAGACCGGCGCAAGGCCTGGTTTTCACGGTCGAACTCCATCAGTTTCTCGGCGATACGAAGGCTCTCCATCGTGCTGTCGAGCATTTGGGAAGGCTGATGGAGTTCGCCGAAGACGTAAGCCATTTGGTAGCTCATGTCCATCGAGGCGTAGAGGACGTCGGGCCGGTTGGGGTGTTGGGAATTGAAGCTTTGAAGCTGCTTGTATGCCTCCTGGAAGGAGGTCAAGGCCGCGGAATAGTCATCCTGGTAGTAGGCGGCATTGCCGCGCCGCTTCAAGATGGCCACGACGCGCAACAGATAATCTTCGCCGGCGCGCAGATCGGCGGGCCAGTTTACCAGTTCGGCGAGCGCGGTTGCGGTAATTCGCGCTTCCTCGCCGAAGTTACGGTCATTCTCGGCGAGATCGGCTTCCTGCTGCGCGAGCGACGACGATACGCGGAGCCATGGCGGATCCTTAATATGGCGGGTGGCGTCCAGATCGCGCTGGGCCTGAGTGATCAGCGGGAGGGCGGCGGTGGAATTGCGGCGGTTCCAGTTCTGGAGCTTGGCGCTGAGCAAAGCGTTGGAGGCGCGCTCGAGCAAGGCCTGCCGGTGGTTGGGTCTTTCGGCCAGTATCCGGTCAATAAGACGCCGGGCCTTCACGAGGTT
>JADLBG010000622.1 GCA_020847895.1 Bryobacterales bacterium | reverse complement strand
GGGAGCCTTCTCCGGTGGTGAAGACGTGCAGGTTCATGGAGGCGAGTTGCTGGGTGCCGCAGATGAAGTCGCTTGCCGGGGTGGCGGCAAAGACGAGTCCTTTTGTTTTCACCTGCTCGCCATGGGAAGCGACGGACATGAGGGCGGAAGTACCCGCCTTGGCGATGGAGCCGAGGGCCTTTTCGACGACGTTCGCCAGGCCGCCGCGCTTGTTGCCGGGGGTTGGATTGGCGCTGCGGTCAGCCTGGCCGCGGGCGAGGTATTCGTCATACCAGCGCATTTCGCGGATGAGGGCACGGCCGACATCGGCGTTGAGGGCTCTCGGGGTGAGCAGATGGACCGCATCGCGCACCTCGGTGACTTCGGAAAACATGACGGTGGCTCCGGCGCGGACGAGCAGGTCGGCAGCGAAGCCCACGGCGGGGTTGCAGGTGACACCGGAAAAGGCGTCGCTTCCGCCGCACTGCAAGCCCACTTTCAGCTCGGAGGCGGGGCAGGGAACGCGGCGGCGCTCATTCAGTTCGGCCAAGCGCTTTTCGGCCACGCGCAGGATGGCGGAAATGATACTGCCGAAGCCGCGGAGGTCTTCGTCCTGAAGGCGGACCACGTAGGGATCGGCTTCGAGCACGGGCAGTTCGGCCGCTCCGGCGGGGATGAGGCGCTGGTTGGGAAAGAGCCTGGCGGGCTGCAATTTTTCGCAGCCGAGGCTGACGATGAGCGGCGCGGACCCGAAGTTGGCGTGACGGCTGATGTGACGCAAGGTCTCGATGGGAACGACGGATCCGGGAGCATCGATGGCGACGCCGCAGCCGTAGGTATGAGTGATGGCTACGACGTCATCGACGTTGGGGAACCGCGGCAGCAAGTCCTGGCGGATGCGGCGGACGGCATACTCGACGGTGGGCGCGACGCATTGGACGGTGGTGGTGATGCCGAGGATGTTTTTCGTGCCTACGCCGCCATCGGGATTGCGGTAGCCGTCGAAGGTGTAGCCTTCGAGCGGGGGCAGCGGGGCGGGGACGGCAGTGGCGAGGGGCAATTGGTCGAGGGGCGGCGGCGAAGGGAGGCGCAACATGTCTTCCCGAATCCACTCGCCCGGGAGCAGGTCGCGGGTGGCGTGGCCGATGATCTGGCCGTAGCGGATGACGGGGGCGCCGGCGTCCAGGCGCTGGAGAGTGACTTTGTGCGATTGGGGGATACGCTCGCGAAGCGCCAGTCCGCCGGCGAACACAGCGCCGGCGGGGAGACCCTCCGGGTTGACGATGATCCCCACGTTGTCCCGGGGGTGGACTTGTACGTAAAGAGGTTCCATTCAGTGAGAGTTCTTGAAAAAGTAGAGCCAGCCGCGCGTGCGCAGATAGATGCCGCCATCGGCCAGGGCGGGGGTGGCGAAGCATTCATCGTCGAGGTCGCTGGTGGCCATCACTTCCCATTGTGGCGCGGCTTTGAGCACGCTGAGTTTACAGGCTTCGCTGAGGAGGTAGACTTTGCCGTCGCCTCCGACAGGGCTGGCCCAATAGTGTTCGATGGCGCGCGGCAGGCGGGCCTGCTTGTAGACGGCTCCGGTTTCCGGATTGAGGGTGGTAACGACGCCGCCGTCCTTCACGAGGAACAAAGTGTTGCGGTAGAGGAGCAGGGAGGGGATGTTAGGTAGTGACTTGCGGTGACGCCAAAGAACCTTGGCGGTCAAGTCGCCGCGCCCGCCCGCGGGGCGGATTGCGCTGACGCTGTTCTGCACGGTGCTGTGCAGACGCCAGAAGTTCCAATCGCGCTCGTCGATGGCGCGGTCCATGTTGAGGTCGTTACTATAGAACCAGCTTTGCAGATCTTGCGGGGCCTCATCGGGTGTGATTTTGTGATCCCTGTTTGCGTCATACTTTGCGGCCAGTTCCTGCCAGGTGGGCAGATCCGGGGGTTTTTCGAAGTCACCGCCGATCTCCCAGCCGTTGATGTAGATTGTGTCGCCGTCGATGACGGGGACGCATTTCAGTTGCCAGGCCATTCCGTTTACCCACCAGAGTTTCTCTCCGGTGAGGAGGTCATAGGAGATCAACTGATACGCTCCGGGGACGATCAACTCCTTGCGCCCGTTTTTCGGTGTATAGACACCCGGGGTGGCATAGCCTCGCGTCACCTCCGAACGCTCGACGCGCCAGCGCGTTTTCCCGGTGTTTTTGTCGAGGGCGATGAGGAACGAGTCCGTATCCTGGTCACAGAGGAGGAACAACAAGCCGTCAGAGAGGATGGGGGAGGAGCCATGGCCGTTGGCATTGTTGAAGGGGCCGAGGGGAAGCCGCCAGCGCTCGTCTCCGTCTTTTCCATAGGCGAGCAGCCCGAAGTCTCCGAAGAAGACGTAGACCATCTCACCGTCGCTCACGGGAGAAGGCGAGGCGGGAGAGTTGGTTGGCTGGAAGCTCTCCTTACGAGGGCGTGGGGCCTCGCGCCGCCACAGCAGTTTGCCCGTGCCGCGATCGAGGGCGATGGTGAGGAGCCTGTCGCCATCGTAGGCGGTGAGAAAGATGCGATCCCCGGCAAGGATAGGGGAAGAGTGTCCCGGGGGCAGCGGCGTTTTCCAGACAAGGTTCTTATCCGCGCCCACTTCCGCCGGAAGATTGGCGCCGGCTGTTAAACCCATGCCCTGGGGGCCTCGGAATTGAGGCCAGTCGGCGGCGGCCAGCAGCAGCCAGGGAAGGAAGGCGAGGGAATGCATTGCCCGTCGGGTTACCGGACGATCGCGAACTTCTGCACGCGCCAGTTCTTGATCTCGGCCACGTAGATGGACCCCGCGGAATCGACGGCGAGGTGATGGGCGAAGTCGAACTTCCCGGGCGCCTTGCCGAAGCTGCCGAGGACGCCCTGCACCTGCCCGTCGAGGTTCACCTTGATGACGCGGTTATTCACGCCGTCGCACATGTAGATCATGTCTTCGCGCGGGGTGTAATAGAGGCCCCAGGGGCTGCCGAGGTCCGTCCATTTGCCGAGGAACCTGCC
>JADLBG010000621.1 GCA_020847895.1 Bryobacterales bacterium | reverse complement strand
GGCGTTACTTCCCCTGGCTCAGCTTCCGGAAATACTCCGCCACCGCGTCCGCGTATCCCGCCGGAATCGAATCCGGACTCGTCGCCCGCACTTGCCCGCCGTTCTTGTCATCCAACTGCCGCCGTAACTGGATCTCCAGTTGTTCCAGGTTCGGCAGCACCTGCGCCCGGATCCGCTCAATCAGCAGCGGATTCCCCGGAAAACGCGAGGGATCGAGTTGCTGCATCTGCCGGATCAGGTCCTGGATCTCTTTCGCCGTCTCCGCGTTGTCCTGCGTTAGCGATTGACGCAACTGGTTCAGGTCCCGCAGCCCCTCGCGGTAGGCTGTCTCCAATCCGCGCTGCCCTTCCGCCGGTAGCGGCCCCCACGGACCTTGCAGACTCCCATCGTTCAAGGCGCTATATCCGTACTGGCGGTAGCCGCCCTGCTCGCGTGCTCCAGGCTGCGCCCGGCCATTGTCATTGCCATATCCGCGCTGTCCAAGCTGCCCGCTCTGCCAGTCGCCGCCCTGACCCATCCCCTGCCCTTGGCCCTGCTGACCCTGCCGGCCCTGATGCCCTTGTTGGCCCTGTTGCCCTTGTTGGCCCTGCTGCCCTTGTTGGCCCTGCTGTCCTTGCTGGCCCTGCTGCGCCTGGCCCTGCTGCGCCTGGCCCTGCTGGCTGCCCGATTGTCCCTGCTGACCTTGCTGACCACCCTGCTGCCCCTGCTGTCCTTGCCGGCCGCGTTGTCCTTGCTGTCCCTGCTGCCCCTGCTGGCCGCGTTGCTGAGAGAATTGCTGCAACTGCGCCCGCAGTTTCTCCACCCGCGACAGCGCCTTCTCCAGATCATCCCCTCCCGCCGCCTTCCCCTGGCCGTCCTTCTCCATCTGCTGCTGCGCCTGCCGCAGCCCGTCCTTCAGCTTCTCCATCCCCGCGGTCACCGGCTGTTCCCGCATATACGTGGCCGAGCCGATTCCCCGCTTCAGCCACTCCGCCCCCAACTTCATCCGCGTGGCCAGTTCTTCGCCCTGCATCTGCCCCAGCGCTTCCCGGATCTTCGATGACGTCTGCCGGCTCGTCCCCGCCAAATCCCGCGCCGCCTGCTGCATCTCGCGCTCCAGCTTCTGCAACTCGCTCAGCATCTTTTCCTTTTCCTGAGCCAGTTGCTGGCCTTTCCGCAGATTCTCCGTAAACTGCCGCATGTCGTTCGGATCCTGCCCCTGCCCGAACATCTGCCGCAACTGATTCTGCATCTCGCGCTGCCGGTTCGCCAGTTCCTCGGCCTTGTTCGCCAAATCCGCCACCTGGCTCGACGCCTCCTGCTTCCGCAGCGAAGACAACAGGTCCTTGGCCTCCTCCAGCCGCTCCGCCGCCCGCCGCGATCCCGCGTCCCCCTGCTCGCCCCCGTTCCGCCGCATGTCTTCCGTCGCCTGCTTCAGCCGCTCGATGGCCCGCTCCACTCGCGGATCAATACCGCCGCCCGAGCCGTTGCTCCTCTGCCTCATCCGCTCCATCTGCTGCCGCATTCGCTCCTGTTGCTGCTGCTGGCTGCCCTGCGGTCCCTGCCCGTTCGAAGCCGATGCCGATTGCTGGCCCTGTTGCCCCTGTTGCCCTTGCTGCGATTGCTGGCCGCGAGTCAATTGCTCCATCTGTTTCTGAAGCTGTTCCGCTTCCCGCCGCAGCATCTCCTGCTGCCACCTCTGCTGTGGTGTATCCTTCTGGTTCTTCTTCATCTGCTCGGCGAGTTCTTTCTGCCGCCGCGCCAGTTGCTCCAGCTTCTGCAAAGCCTCGTCAATCTCTTTCTGCTTCTGTTCCCCGGAAGAATTCTGCTGCCCCGTCTCGTACTGGTTCTTCTCCGTATCCAACTCCAGGTCGAACAGTGACGCCAGGTCCCGTCCACCGCCGCCGCCACCGCCGCCGCCCTGTTGCCCGAACGCCACCTGGATCTCCCGGAACGTCGCCTCCGCCCGCAACAGGTGCTGCAGCGCCTTCTGCTCGCTCGGCAGCGCATCCTTCCAGCCCTGCCCCTTCAGCTTGTCCGCCGCCCCACCCATCGCCTCGGATGCCTTCTCCATGTCCTGAGCGAAGCTCTTGAACTGGTTGTTCGTTCCCGAAAGCTCGCGGCTCTTCATGCGCCGCGCCAGCGATGTCGCCTGGTCCCGCAGCTTGCCCTGCACTTCCGATAAGAACTTCGCGTTCTCCGCCGCCGCCGCCTTGTCGTTGCTCTTGTCCCGCAACTGGTTCCACGTTGCCGCGATAATTTCCTTCTGCCGCGCCGATATCCTCTGCTGCTCCTCGCCCGCGCCGCCTCCGCCGCCGCCCATCTGCTGCGATTGCGTGAACTCATATTCATACGGCACAGCCTCGAGAAACATCATGTCCGTCTGGCTTGTCGACAGAGCATCCTTGGCCACCGCGTACAGGCTCACTACGTCGCCCGGAGCCAGCTTGAAATCCTCCAGCGTAATCGTCGTCTTCCCCGTCGCCGACGGCGCTCCCTTCTTCGCAAGCATGTTCACCGTCTGCTCGGGGCCGCCGTTCACCGAATACTTCAACGCCACATCCTGCAATGCGAAATCATCGTCCGCCTGAACCTCGATGTCCACTTCCTCGATCGGACTCACCCTCGCATCTCCGCGCGGGCGAACCAGTTTCACCACCGGAGGCGTCTCCTGCTTCGCCTCGATAAAGAAATCCTCGCTGATCCGCACCTCTTCGCCGCCGTCGATCGCCGCCACGTGATACATCCCGTCTTTCTCGATCTTTACGCGCGCCGTCAACCACCCGCCTTCTCCCGCCTTCAACTCGATCCTCTTGTCGTTGTCAAAAACAAGAACCCCGTCCTTCAGCGGCTTGTCCGTCAGAAACGCAACCTCCACCTCCGTTCCCGCCACCGCACGCAGATCTCCGCTGCCTTCCTCGGAAACATCCCTCATACCGGCCCACGACGGATACTTGTAGCTCACCCGGACCTTCTTGATCCCCGGCAAATCCACCACCGTCAGACGGTACTGCTTTGAGCGGATCGCACCCGCCTCCACATAGTAGTCCACCGATTCCGGCAGCCCCGCAAACAGAAATTCGTACCCCGCACCCGCGGGCTGCGGCAGCATCCGCACCTGTTCCCACTTCGTCGCCCCGTTATAGCGCGCGAACAACCGCACCGTCGAAGTCTGAAAGCCCATCAGTTGCGCCGCGATCATCTGGTCGGTCCGCCGCCGCACCTTGTGGTCGCCCGGCGTCACCTTGATGTCGTAAAACGGCTGTGAATCCCGCGGCGTCCCCGCCCACAGCAGCGAAGCCCCATGGCCCCAGTATCCCGGTCCCGATGTCGTCAGCCACACCAGTACCCCTGTCGCCAGCACGGCAGCCGCCAGAAATGCCGCCAGCCTCGCCGCGGGTATCAGAATCGACGGCTCCGCCCGCCGCGCCACGTCCACCGTATCCTGCGCCAGCAGTTCGAAAAACGGGTTCTCCTTTACCTCGTCCTTGCGCTCGGCGAACGTCAGCAGCCGTTCTTCAAACTCCGGAAACTTCGATTCCGCCCCCCGCGCCGCCCGCTTTGCGTTCAACCGCAGCAGGGGAGCCAGAATCCCAAACCCTACCGCCAGCGCCAGGGAGAGAAACAGGGCGAAGCGCGCCCACAGCAGGCTCCGTTCCGAGAAGGCGTAGCCGTTGACGATCATCACCAGCAGCACAGTAGCCACCAGCGCGCTCACCGCGGTAATGGCAGCCCCTTGCGTCAGCGCCATCATGCGCAAACGCCGCTCTACGGAACGTAGATACCCTTCCAACTGGTCAAAGGCGCTCATCTGGTCCCCCTCCCTCTAGTAGAACTTACTATTCGGACTCCTGCACTCCCCCCCTACGCCTCTCCGGGCTCGGCGCTCAAATGCCGGCTGGCAAGTATCGATTCCGCCAGCGCCACCAGCATGGCGGCCAGCAACACGTACCACCACAAACTCGCATTCTGCTGCTGCTCCGCCTCCGGCGTCCCCGCCGGAGCCGGTTGCGAACCCGTCCCTTGCCACAACGCCAGCGTCTCCTTTGGCGTCATTTCCAAATCGGACTCCTTCCGGTCAGCATTCACCGCCACCAGTTCGTGCCTCTCATTGGCCCGGTTTACGTCGTAAAATCCTGTCTCCGTCAAAAGAAAACTTTGCGCCGTCGTCGCCTCGCGCAGGCTCAATGCCCGCTTCCCCTTCGGATCGAGAACCTCCACCGTCCCCAGACCCTTCTCCGAACGCAACTCGACGTTCGAATCCACGGTGTACGCCGATGGTCTCACTTCCGCCCCCACCAGGTACCGCGCGGTTTGCTCCACGAACGGCACAAAGCTCGTGTGCAGCGGAAAGTCGTTCGAAATGTTATCGAGAGTCGAAGTGAACAGCATCACGTGCCCCTCCCCCAATTTCTTCTCCGCCAGCAGCGGCGTGTCGTCGCTCAACCGCGCCAGCACGCGTCCCTGCCCCACGTCCGCCTGGATCGCCTGGTAGAACTTCACGTTCTCCCACCGTCCCGTCGCCCGCAGCACCGGATGCGTCACATCCATCGCGCCCACCACCAGAAAGCGCTCTCCCGCGCGCGATGCATACCGCGATTCCCGCACCGCCTCGTCGTACACAGGCAGCCGCAGCCGCCCCGCCGATGCCGGACCCGCCGCCACCAGCACAGCCCCGCCCCCGCGCGCGTACGTCTTCAGCGCCTCTTCAAAAGCCCCAGGCAACCCGCCCACATCCGATAGCACCACGAACCCGTACTTGTTCGGCGAAACGTTCCCCGCCTGGTTCGATGTCACCGCATCCACCACGAAAGCCCCCTCGGATGCCGATTCGAGCGCCGCCTTGTAGTACAGCAACCCGCGCGTCTTACCCTCTTCGTGCACGAACAATACCCGCCGCGGATCAGAACGCTCCACCGCGAAATAAAAATTGTCGTCCCCGGCCAGCGCATCCGCCGAATCGATGCGAACATCCGCTTTGTTGAAGCCGTAGTTCGCATCCATGCCCACGAACTCCACCGGAGCCCTTCCATTCCGCGGTACATCCACCGTCTTGTTCCCCACCGTCTTTCCATTCACCAGCAGCGACACCGTCCGCTTGGCCGCCGGAGCGTTGTACGCCGCGATCACCGCCGACACCCGCGCCTTCTTCGGATCGAACACGCTCTTCGGAGCCGTCACGTTCTCCACCGCGTAGTTCACCTCCGTCCGGTCCGCCATCGGATGCACAATCAAATGCGTCGACGGCCCCAGCCGCAGATCGCTGAATGCCGGAGGCAGCGACGATTTCTGCATATCGCTGATCAGGTGCGCCTCCACCGGTATCTTCGCCGATTGCTCGATCGACCGCAGCGCCCGCGCCAGTTCCCCGTACGAACTGCGCGAATCCGATGCCTGGATGCTCTCCACCGCCGCCCGCAACTCGCCCGCCTCCGTCGTCGGCTGCGTCAGCGCATGAACCGTCGCGCCCACCGTCAGAACTTGCGCCGCGTCCCGCTCTCCGCGCGAGGAAAGAATGCTCGCGGCCTCCCGTTTCGCTCGCGCCAGCCTGTCCCCCACCCGCATACTGAACGAGTTGTCCACAGCCACCACCACCAGTTTCCGTCCCGCCGTCGCAAACACTCCCGAATGCCGGATGTAGGGAGTTGCGAATGCCAGCACAATCAGAAACAACAGCAGCAGCCGCGCCGCCAGCAACAGCAGATACTTCAGCCGCCGGTGCTTGATCGAGCTCTGCGTCCGCCGCTCGAAAAACATCAGCGAGCTGAACTGTTTCGGCGTCGTCTTATGCTGTTGCAGCAGGTGCAGCCATACCGGCAGCCCCAGCGCCGCCAGACCCGCCAGAAACCACGGCGACAGAAACCCCATCAGATCCTCCCCTGCCGGATCACGAAGTACTCCCGCAGCGCCTCATCGAGCGGCCGCGAAGTGTCCACCACGTGGTAATCCATTCCCGCCCCGCGTGCCTTCGCCCCTAACTCCTCGATGTGCTGGTTGATCTTCACCCGGTATTCCACGTTGGCGTAATCCGGCGAAACCTCCATCGAATCCTGCGTCTCCATGTCGATCAGAATCACCGGCTCGCGAAACTTCGGATGCAACTCCTCCGGGTCGAGAATGTGGAACAGCACTACTTCATTCCCCTTGAACCGCAATGGCTCAATCGCCTTCACCACCGTCTCCGGCGGTGCGTAGAAATCAGAAATGACAATCGCCATCCCGCGCCGGAAATGGTACTGCTGGAAATGGAAGAACGGCTTCGAATAATCCGTCCGCGCCGCGGGTTCCGCTTTCTCCACCGCATGCAGCAGCCGCGCCAGTTGTCCCTGCCGCGACCGCGGCTGCACGTAGTTCCGCACCTCGTCGTCGAACACGATCAACCCGCAGGCGTCCCGCTGATGCAGCGCCAGGTAGCACAGCGACGCCGCCAGGTACCGCGCGTAGTCGATCTTGCTCACCGTGTGCGACGTGAATCCCATCGACGCGCTCGCGTCCAGCAGAATCGTCACCTGCGTGTTCGTCTCGCCCCGGTACCGCTTCAGATACGCGCGCTCCGTCCGCGCGTACACGTTCCAGTCCACATACCGCAAATCGTCGCCCGGGCTGTACTGCCGGTATTCGGCGAACTCCTGGCTGAACCCGAAATCCGGCGACCGGTGAAGACCCGCGATGAACCCGTCCACCACCGTCTTCGCCACCAGTTCCAGATCGGAAATGCCGGCAAGTACTCTCGGCTCCAGGAAGCGATGCAGCATCCTTACCCCTTCGGAGCGGGCCGCGCCTCGATCACGCGCTTCAACAACTCATCAGTGCTCAGACGGTCCGATTCCGCCTGGAAGTTCACCAGCACCCGGTGCCGCAGCACCGGAATCGCCATCGCCTGGATGTCCTCGAACGTCACGTGATACCGCTGCTTCATCAACGCCCGCGCCTTCGCCGCCAGCACCAGGTACTGCGCCCCGCGCACGCTCGAGCCGTAGTTCACATACTTCTTGATGAAATCCGGAGCCCCCGCATCCGAACTCCGCGTCGACCGCACCAGGTCGATCGCGTACTTCGCCACGCTGTCCGCTATCGGCACCATCCGCACCAACTCCTGGAACGTCAGAATCTCCTCGCTGTTCGTCACCGGATCGGTCACCGGGATGTGCGTTGTCGTCGTCAGCGAGATCACCCTCAGTTCTTCCTCCGCCGACAGGTAATCCAGCATCACGTTGAACAGAAACCGGTCCAACTGCGCTTCCGGCAGCGGATACGTTCCCTCGAGTTCAATCGGGTTCTGCGTCGCCAGCACGAAGAACGGATTCGGCAGTTGGTAGTAGTTCCCGCGCACGGTGCACGACCGCTCCTGCATCGCCTCGAGCAGCGCCGATTGCGTCTTCGGCGGCGTCCGGTTGATCTCATCCGCCAGCAGCACATTGGCGAAAATCGGCCCTTGCACGAACGTCCACGTCCGCCTCCCGGTCGTCGGGTCCTCCTCAATAATGTCCGTCCCCGTGATATCGCTCGGCATCAGGTCCGGCGTGAATTGAATCCGCTTGAAAGCCAGCCCCAGCGTCGCCGCCAGCGTGCGCACCAGCAGCGTCTTCGCCGTGCCCGGCAGTCCCGTTATGAGGCAGTTGCCCCCCACGAACAGGGCAATCAGCACCTGGTCGAGTACCTCCTCCTGGCCCACAATGACACGCCTCACCTGCGTCACGATGTCGTTATAGGCCTGCTGGAAGCGTGTGATGCGCCCTTTCAGTTCGGCGGCGTCAATTTGAGCGATGACTGACATTCTTCAACGTTTCTCTTTCTTTGAAGTCAATTCCAATAATAGTTTCTGCGCCGGACGGAAGCCGGGAGCCGTTTCGAGCGCCGAGATCACATGGTCCCGCGCCGCATCCATCTCGTTCGCCTTCACCAGCGCTTCCGCCAGTTCGTAATGCGACGCCGCCGGATCCAAAGGCTTCGACGCAAGCACGGCCTCGAACTCCCTTACCGCCACCTTGACCTGCCCCTGCCCCAGCGCCAGTTCCCCCATCTTCTTGTGCATCTCCGGATCAGCCACCGGATAGATGTAGTTCAGCCGGTCCAGCGTCGCCATCGCATCCTTCGGCCGGCC
>JADLBG010000620.1 GCA_020847895.1 Bryobacterales bacterium | reverse complement strand
GCGTCAAAGGCGTCTACCACGGGGGACCCGGAGCCAGGCCGGAGTTTGTCTGGGAGCACCACACCATGTATTTCGCCACCGATCCCGTCGCCATCGACCACGTCGGCTGGACGAAAATCGACGAAAAGCGGCTGGCCGTGGGCAAGAAAAAGCTGGTCGAGGACACCCCCGATCAGTTCAGCACCTACATCCACCGCCAGCCCGAGCACGTCGAGATCGCCGGCGCTCTCGGACTCGGCGTCTGGGAGTGGAACAAAATCCAATACCAGCAGATCAAACTCGGCTGAGCCGCAACACGCCGCAACATTTGTGACTTCATGATCCCGTCCTGACGCCGGCATCGCGTTCATACGTAGGGCGATGTGCGCCCACAAAACGAACCATGAAGGAATCGATGTTCAAAACTCTGTTCGGAATTACTTTTTTCGCCGCGATTGCGGCAGGCGGCACTTTTTTCCCTCTTCAGATGGGAAACACCTGGATATACCGCGAGGCTGGAACCGGCCAGTCCTTTACCGTCACGGTCGGCACTCCGGTGCTCATGAACGGCCGCGTCTACCATCCCATTCGCGGCTACACGGCCGCCCGTCTGCTGGCGCGAATGGATGAGCAGAACAATCTCGTCCAGGTGAATGAAGAAACCGGCGCGGAGCAGGTCATCACCTCGTTCACCCCATTTGAAGGTGGTTGGTGGCAGGCCCCCTCGCGCGAATGCGACCAGGAGGGGCAGACGCTCTCACGGCGGGGCGTATTCGATGGGGCCGCCGGTCCGTTCCAGGACGTGCTGCAGATCCGCTATCGCGCCTTCTCCTGCGCCGACGCCGGCGAGGAATTGGAGCAGTATGCCGAAAACATCGGCATGGTGCGCAGGGTCAGCCAGTCCTTCGCCGGGCCCAAACAACTCGACCTCGTCTACGCCCGCGTCGGACACGTCCAAATCAACGCCGCCCCCAACGCCCAGTTCTCAGTCTCCATGCAGATGACGCGCAACTCGCCCACCCTCGAAGCAACTCTGCGCCTGCGCGTGAACTCCCCGCTGCCCGTCAAACTCAACTTCCCCTCAAGCCAGGAATTCGAAGTCCTCCTCCGCGACGAAACCGGCAAGGTGATCTGGAAATGGTCGGACGGACAGATGTTCGCCCAGGTATTGCACGAAAAACAGGTCGCCGTCGAATGGACCATCCCCGTGCCGATTCCCCGGCCCGTGGCCTCAGGCGGCCCACAACCCGGCAACTACACCCTCCAGGCTTGGCTCGCCACCGCCGATGCGAACCCGCAATTTGCTGCCACTGTCCCGGTGACCATAACCCCTGACGCCCCACGGTAAGTTCGTGCGCTCTATTTCGCCGAGCCCACCAGAATTGCGGGAGACTGAGTGTAATAGGTTGCCAGGCGTCCGATGAACCTGCCGCCGTCAGGGTCCATCGCCGCGTAGTGGCTGGGTGTGGCGCCGTAAATACATACCGCGTGCCCGCCCAGTCCCACCCTCCGGAAACCGATCATCAGCGGTCCTCTCTCCAGCCGCGCGTTGATGAACTCCATGGTGAATTGCGATCCCGCAATCACCTCCGTCTTCATGTTCCATCGCGCATCGTCCATCACGCGCTTCATGTTCTCCGGGCTCATCGTGCCGTAGTCGGGATTGTCATCCCCGTTTGGAAGCGTCATCCTCGAGTCCCAAAGCCTCACATAATCCACCAGCAGTTGCTTCTTATCCACATGCGTCCGGCTGGGAGTGACTGTCGACCACCAGTCGAGCGATGCTGCCCAACACTCCGTCTTGTCATCCTGCTTCACCGGCGCAAACCGCCAATAATATTCCGGCCCTTTTGCCATGACTATTGACTAAACCTCGATCTGCGGCCGCGAAGGCTTCGGCCAGTCCAAATGGAAAAACTTCCCGCGCGGCTGATCCACGCGCTCGTACGTGTGCGCCCCGAAGTAGTCCCGCTGCGATTGCAGCAGGCTCGCCGGCAGCCGCTCCGAACGGTACCCGTCATAGTACGCCAGCGCCGAATAGAACGTCGGCGCGGCCACCCCGTTCGCCGCCGCCTGCCCGATCACCATCCGCCAGTTGCCCTGGCAGCGGTCGATCTCGCTCTTGAAATAGGGGTCCAGCAGCAAATTCGCCAGATCGTGGTTCCGCTCGTAGGCTTCCGTAATCTTTTGCAGGAAGCGCGCCCGGATAATACAGCCGCCCCGGAAAATCTTCGCAATCTCCCCGAATGGCAGCTTCCAGTTGTACTCCCCCTGCGCCGTACGCATCAGTTGGAAACCCTGCGCATAAGCGCAAATCTTCGAACAGTACAGCGCGTCATGGATCGCCTGCACAAACGCTTTCTTGTCCCCCGAAAAGCCCGGAGTCGGCCCGCTCAGCAGCTTCGATGCCGCTACCCGTTCCTCTTTCACCGCGCTCAGGTAACGGGCAAACACCGCCTCCGCCACTGTGGGCGCCGGCGTCCCCATGTCCAGAGCGCTCACTGAAGTCCACTTCCCCGTGCCCTTCTGTCCGGCCGTATCCAGCACCACATCCACAAACGGCCGCCCCGTTGCCGGGTCTTTCTGCTGTAGGATGTCCGCCGTAATCTCAATCAGGAAACTGTCGAGCACGCCGCGGTTCCACTCCGCGAATACCTCGCTCGCCTGCGCCGGCGCCATCCCCAGCACGCCGCTCATCAGCGCATAGGCTTCGCAGATCATCTGCATGTCGCCATACTCGATCCCGTTATGCACCATCTTCACGTAGTGGCCCGCGCCGTCCGGACCGATGTGTGTCGTGCACGGCACCCCGCCCACCACCGGCTTGCCCGGTTTCGCCCCCTCGAGCGGCTTGCCCGTCACCGCGTCCACCTTCGCCGCAATAGCCTTCCAGATGGGCTCGATCTCCTTCCACGCCGCTTCGTCTCCGCCCGGCATCAGAGACGGTCCGAACCGCGCCCCCTCTTCCCCTCCCGACACCCCGGACCCCACAAAGCGCAGCCCCTTCGCCTTCAGCGCCCGCTCGCGCCGGATGGTATCCATCCAATTCGCGTTGCCTCCGTCGATCACAATATCGCCCGCTTCCAGCAGCGGAGCCAGGCTGTCGATCACCGCATCCGTGGGTCCGCCCGCTTTCACCAGAATGATGACCTTCCGCGGACGCTTGATCGAGGCGACAAGACTTTCCAGGGTCTTTTCGCCGTTCAGCCCGCCCGGCGTTTCCGGGTTTTCAGCGATGAATTTCTCCATCGTCGCCGTCGTGCGGTTATATACGCTGATCCGGAAACCATGGTCGGCTATATTCAACGCGAGATTCTGCCCCATCACGGCAAGACCGATGAGGCCTATATCGGAAAGTTGTTGAGACATAATGATAGAACCCAAATAGGCATTCTATCGGTTGCCGCGATTGCCTGCTCGCCT
>JADLBG010000619.1 GCA_020847895.1 Bryobacterales bacterium | reverse complement strand
TACAACGGCCAGTATCATTCCCAGCGCCACAGCCTCCTCGATCAGGTCAACACGCGCAACGCCAAAAAGCTCGCCGCCCAATGGATCTATCACGTCCCGGAAGCGCGCCGCCTCGAAACTGTCCCCATCGTCGTCGATGGCGTCATGTATATCAGCCAGCCTAATGAAGTCCACGCCCTCGATGCCCGTACCGGCCGCTCAATCTGGCAATACCACCACCAACCCGCCCTCACCAAAGGGCCCAATCGCGGCGTCGCCGTCTATGGAAACAAGGTCTACATGGGCACCCCCGATGCCCACCTTGTCGCCCTCGATGCCCGCAACGGCAGCAGGCTCTGGTCCGCTAAACTCGCCGAAGCAAGCGACGGTTACTGGTGTCCCGTCGCACCCATGGCCATCAACGGAAAAATCATCATCGGCATCGCTCCCGGAGACCACGGACTCAACGGCTTCCTCGATGCCTACGACGCCCAAACCGGCGAACGCCTCTGGCGCTGGAACGCAATCCCCAAACCCGGCGAACCCGGCAACGAAACCTGGGCTGGCGACTCCTGGAAAACCGGCGGCGGCGATACCTGGCTCACCGGCAGCTACGACCCCGAACAGAATCTCCTCATCTGGGGCATCGGCAATCCCGCCCCCGATTTCGACGGCGACGTCCGCAAAGGCGATAACCTCTACACCGAATCCATCGTCGCTCTCGACGCGGACACCGGAAAAATGAAATGGTACTTCCAGACAACTCCCTGGGACGTCCACGATTGGGACGCCGTTGAAATCCCCGTCCTCGTGGATGCGCCCTACCAGGGCCAGATGCGCAAACTCGTCGTCCAGGCCAACCGCAATGGCTTCTACTATGTCCTCGACCGCACCAATGGCAAATTCCTCCATGGTACCCCGTTCGTGAAACTCCTCAACTGGGCCAGCGGTCTCACTCCTGAAGGCAGACCCGTCCGCGTTCCCGGCGTCATCCCGAGTCTCAAGGGAACCAAGACCTGCCCCGCCACCTCGGGAGCCACCAACTGGATGTCCCCCGCCTATAATCCCGCCACCGGCTGGTTCTACGTCGTGGCGCAGGAAGGCTGCGGAGTCAACTACAAATCCCGCGACACCTTCCGCCCCGGCGGCAACCCCTACATGGGTACCGGGTACATCGAAAGCCCGGAAGAACCCTGGCAAATGTATGTCCGCGCGCTCGATCTCACCACCGGCAAGTTGCAGTGGGAGTACCGCCAGATCGGCTCCAGCCATTACGGTGCCGGCCTCCTCTCCACCGCCGGAGGCCTCATCTTCGCCGCCGACGATCAGGGCACGCTCACCGCGCTCGATGCCCGCGAAGGCAAAGCGCTCTGGCACTTCAACACCGGCCAGGCGATTTCCGCCTCGCCCATGACCTACACCGTGAACGGAAAGCAGTATATCGCCATCGCCGCCGGTTCGAACATGGTCGCCTTCGCACTCCAGGAATAGGAGTTCTCCATGAAGTTCCTCCTCGTCCTGTTCACCGCTGCGGTCTCCGCCGCAACGGTGCCGCTCGACGTGTCCGGTCTCCGCGACGGACCCGTCACCGTCCAATCCACCCCCGGGTCCGCCACCGTTCGGTGGTCGCATGACGGCCGTGCCTTCGAGGCCGAATTCTCCCTCGACCCCGCCAGGCCCCTCATCACCGCCATCCGCGCCGGCGGCAAGCTGATCATCGACCGCGCCCAGCCCATCTACCGCTGCTCCACCGGAAAACGCCGCGGCGGCTGGGATCAGTTCTTCGACTTCCCTCCCAGCCACCCCGAAGGCATCCGCGGCTTCGAAGGTAAATTCCAACTTCTCACCGCCCGCGCCCGCACCACCGGCGATCGCGTCGAAATATACTTCGACGGCCTCGACATGGGCATCTTCCGCGGCGGCATCGCCTACACCTTCTATCCCGAAAGCCGCCTCATCCTCCAGGAGGCGGTCATGAAAACGGAAGAGCCGGACACCGCCTACTTTTACAGCGCCGGGCTCCGCATCACCGCCGATGCCGATCGCCGCCCCGGCCGCGCCATGGCCTCCGAAATCGCCTTCTACGACACTGCCGGAACATTCCAGCGAGTCAACAGGGAAGGCTCCGAACGCCGGCCCGAGGCCGTCCGCTACCGCACCCTCGCCGCGCGTACCCCCCACGGAGCAATCGCTGTCTTCCCTCCTCCGCACCGCTACTTCATGCCCCGTGACTACACCACCAACATGGGCTACCTCTGGCACACGGAATGGCGCGGCGCAGTCTCCATCGGCATCCGCCAGTTGCCCGACGACAATTCCCCCTTCTACCCCTGGATGAACGCCCCGCCCGGCACGGAACAGCGCATGGGCGTCTTCTACCTCGTCGATGACAAAGACGCCAAATCCGTCATCGACGATGTCGTCCGCTACACCCACGCCGACCGCTTCCCTACTCTCGACGGCTACAAAACCTTCGCCCCCCATTGGCATCTTTCCTACACTGAACAGGCCATGGCCAATGGCTTCGATTGGACTCCGCCCTTCAAACCCGTCATGAAAGCCATGGGCATCGACGCCGCCATGATTGACGATTTCCACGGCGACCTCCATCCCCAGGACCTCACCGGTCTCCGCCTCCAGGAACTCGATGCCTACTACAAAGCCTGCAAAGCGCAGTCCGATCCGGAATTCCTGTTAATTCCCTCCGAGGAAGCCAACGTCCACTTCGGCGGCCACTGGATCCTCGTCTTCCCCAAACCCGTCCTCTGGCGAATGAAGAGCATCCCCGGCCGCCCTTTCCGCGACTCCCACCCGAAGTACGGAACGGTCTACAACGTCGGCGACGCAAAGCAGATGCTTGACCTCATCCGCCTTGAAAACGGCATCGCCTACCAGTCCCATCCCCGCACCAAAGGCTCCACCGGCTACCCTGACAAGATCCGCGATACGGAGCATTTCCGCGACCCCCGCTACATCGGCTTCGGCTGGAAGGCCATGAACTCCGATCTCTCCTCCCCCCGCCTCGGCGAGCGAACCCTCAAACTCGCCGATGACGCCGCCAACTGGGGCCTCCGTAAAGTCATGCTCGGCGAGGTCGACGTCTTCCAAATCGATTCCACCCACGAACTCTACGGCCACATGAACGTCAACTACGTCCACATCCCCAGGCTGCCCAACTGGGAAAACTACGGCCGACTCCTCGACGCCGTCAAACGCGGCGATTTCTTCCTCTCCACCGGAGAAGTGCTCCTCCCCTCCGTCTCCCTCGCCTCCGCCGAAGGCGACAGCATCACCGTGCAAGCTACAGTCCGCCACACTTTCCCCCTCCAATTCGCCGAAATCGTCTGGGGAGACGGCGCCGCCACCCGGCGCAAGATCGTCCCGCTCGACACCACCCGCGAATTCAAAACCGGACAGTATACTTGGAAGATAGCCGCCCCCGGCTGGAAATGGGCCCGTCTCGCGGTCTGGGATATTGCCGCAAACGGAGCCATGATAAATCCGGTCTGGCGCTGATTCATGCGCATCTTCCTCACGTTACTCCTCTACCCTCTTTCCCTGCCCGCGCAGCAAACCGCTCCGCCGGAACGGAAAGACAGCATCGTCGTCACCGGCAATTACGAGCCCCTGCCGCTCGAAGAGTCCGAGCGCAGCGTCTCCGTCATCCCTGTCCGCGCCCAACCGCTGCTCTTCAATACTTTCATCGACGCCCTCCGCCTCGATCCCTCCGTCGACATCCGCCAGCGCGCCCCGGACGGCATCCAGGCCGACATCTCCATCCGCGGTGGAACCTTCGGCCAGACCCTCATCCTCCTCAACGGCCTCCGCATGAGCGACCCCCAAAGCGGCCACCACAACCTCGACCTCCCCGTTCCCCTCGAGAGCGTCGAACGTATTGAAGTTCTCCACGGCGCGGGCTCTTCGCTCTACGGTTCCGATGTCGTCGGCGGCGTCATCAATCT
Organism: Bryobacterales bacterium; assembly: GCA_020847895.1. GTDB lineage: Bacteria > Acidobacteriota > Terriglobia > Bryobacterales > Bryobacteraceae > CADEFT01. The sequence goes on along the minus strand of JADLBG010000619.1, from coordinate 3,446 downwards.
CATCACCTCCCCGCCCGAAACCAGTGAAATCCGCCTCCAGACCGCCGTCGGTAACTTCGGCGTCAACCAGCAGCGCGCCGCCATCACCGGAGTCCTCGGCAAACTCAGCCAGCAGCTCACCTTCTCCCGCGATTTCTCCTCCGGCTTCACCCCCAACCGCGACTACCGAAATCTCCTCTTCGGCTCCGCCACCCGCTGGCGCTCCGCCCTCGGAGCCACCGGCGTCGATCTCGGCTACTCCGACAAACCCTTCGGAGCCCAGGGATTCTACGGCAACTACCCCAGTTGGGAACGCACCAAAGGCTGGTTCGCCGGTCTCCGCCAGGGGCTCGGCGAACACACCGAAGCCTCTTTCTCCTACCGCCGCCACACCGATTTATTTGTCCTCTTCCGTGACAACCCGCCCCGTTACACCAATCGCCACCTCGCCGAATCCTGGACTGCCAGCCTCCGCCGCCGCAACTCGCTTTCCAACAACATCACCATCCATTACGGCGTCGAAGGCTTCGGCGACTCCATCGTCTCCAATAACCTCGGCGCCCACAGCCGCGCCCGCGGAGCCGCCTACCTCTCCCTCGACGCCCGCGTCCTCCAGCGCTGGTCCCTCACCGCCGCCATCCGTAACGAAATCTACCGCGGCCTCCCCGGCGAATGGAGCCCCACCTTCGGCATCGGCTATTGGGCATCCTACAAGTGGAAACTCCGCGCCGGAGCCGGTCGCGCCTTCCGCCTCCCCTCCTACACCGACCTCTACTACAGCGACCCCGCCAACCGCGGCAACCCGTTCCTCCGCCCCGAACACGCCTGGAGCTACGAAGGCGGCATCGATTTCCACCCCACCCCTGATTGGCGCCTCCAGGCCACCGTCTTCCACCGCCGCGACACCAACGGCATCGACTATATCCGTCCCACGGGCGCCGCCATCTGGGATGCCGTCAACATCCAGCGTCTCCTCTTCACCGGCATCGAGGCAAGCGCCTCCCGCCGCTGGAAGCACTCCATCTTCGACTGGACTTACACCGGCATGCACGGAACTGCCTCCCCCCTCGCCGGCCTCCAATCCAAATACGCCTTCAACTACCTCACCCACTCCGGCCTCTTCGGCTGGACCGGACAACTCCCCGCCCGCATCACCGCCCGCACCCGCATCGGAGCCGCCGAACGCCGCGCCTACAAAGCCTACCCCGCCTGGGACGCCTCCCTCGCCGCAGCCATCAGGAACCTCCACCCCTACATCCAACTCACCAACCTCACCAATGCCTACACCGAAGACATCCCCGGAGTCGCCAACCCCGGCCGCGCCATCATCGGCGGGGTCGAATGGGTGTGGCGCGGCCGGTAGGTCCAGGGTGCGGACGAACACGTCACGCGACGGGTTGCGAGTCTCCCAGCAGGTCATTACCCCAGGCGGAGTCGTGACCGCCACGACAAGGCAATTGGTCGCGCACACAAATGGTCACCTATGAAGATGGGTGATGATGAGCTACAACGTCGCCGGGCATGTGATTTCGGTGATGCCGCCGGAACTGCCGGTGGCCACCGTGGAGTGCAACGTTTGACCCCGCCGTATTCCAGGGGATAACCTGCAATATTCCCGGCCGCCAGGACCTTTGCCCGGCGAAGGGTGAGGCGGCTCCGGAGCGGCCTTCCAAGTTCCACATCACGGAGCGTGTTTCGTGCAATTTCGCGGTAAGTCTTCCCACATGCCAGGCACGGCATTCCCGAGGCGCCCGGATGACCCGGGATTCGCCAGTCCGCCTTCGGGCAGAACATGCCCGGCGGCGCCCATGGCGGCTCTTCGTGTTTGCCTCGCCGCTCTGGTTTCGATCACCCTCTGGGCGCAGGGCGCTGAATATCCGGCTTTGAAATTCCGGAGCAACTATCTGTCGAGTTATTACCTCTCGCACGCGCCGAACACGACGCCGTGGTGGCCAAGCTGGTCGCCGGACGGGAAGTGGATCGCAGTGGCAATGTACGGGTCCATCTGGCGAGTGGATCCGCGGACAGGCGCTGCCGAGGAACTCACCTACAACGCGAAGCTGCATTCTTCCCCCAACTGGTCGCCGGACGGGAAATGGATCATATACACGGCGGACGACAACTGGAATTCGATTCAACTGGAGATTGTGAATGCCGCCACGGGCGAAGTACGAAGATTGACCAACGATCAGCAGGTGTATGTAGATCCCGTGTTCTCACCGGACGCGCAGCGCGTCGCCTATGTCACCACCAAGCCTGCAGGGTACCTGAACGTGCACGTACGATCGATTCGGAATGGGGATTGGTCGGGTCCCGAGACAGCGGTCACCGAGGATCACTCGTTTGGCAGGCCGCGGCAATACTTCGCCGATCATGATTTCCACACGCAGCCAGCCTGGCTGAAAGATGGCAGCGGGTTCCTACTGGTGGCAAACCGCGATGTTGCTCTCGGCAGCGGGAACCTGTTCCGCGTCCCGCTGGAACCTGATGCGATGAAGAATGCGAAACTCCTGCTCGACGAGCAGTCGCTGTACAGAACGCGGCCGGATGTCTCCCCCGATGGAACGCGGATCGTGTACTCGTCGACGGGAGGAGCCTCCGATCAGTTCAACCACCTGTATGTGCTGCCGGTGAGCGGGGGCCAACCCGTCAAGCTGACGTTTGGGGATTACGATGATTTCCATCCGCGGTGGTCACCCGACGGCGAGTGGATCGCCTACATCACGAACGAAGGCGGAATGCCCCAGTTGTGTCTGCTCGAAACCTATGGGGGCCGGAAGCGCCGCGTACTGATCAGGGAGCGGAAGTGGAAGCGGCCCATGGGGAAAGTGCATGTCCGCATCCGGGAGGAACAGACGGGAGAGGCAACGGCGGCTCGCATCACGGGCCGGGCCGCCGACGGGAAGCTCTATGCGCCCCCCGAAGCCTATGTGTTCAATGCGCGCATGGCCGCGGGGTTGCAGCGGATCTTCTATGCCAATTGCGAGTACACCACCGACGCTCCGGTGGGGCGGTTCGAGATTGAAGCTCACAAGGGGTTCGACTATTGGCCGGCGAAGCAGCAAGTAGAGGTGAAGTCCGGTGAGACGGCGGAGGTAGTGCTCCGCCTGAAGCGCCACGTGGACCTGACGGCAAAGGGCTGGTTCAACGGATCGACACACGTCCACATGAACTATGGTGGGAACCTGCGCAACACTCCCCAGGCTCTGATGCTCACCGCGAACGCGCAAGGCATGAACATCGTCAGCGCGCTCGTGGCCAACAAGGACAACCGGATTCTCGACTGGCAGTATTTCCGGCCGGGAGGGAAAGAGCATCCGGCATCGAATCTCGCGCGGCACTCGATGCTGCTGTTCGGCGAAGAAGACCGCCCGCCATTTTGGGGGCATACCTTCTACATCGGGCTTACGGATCACCTGATCTCTCCTTTCTTCACCGGCTATGAGGGGACTGGACTCGACAGCCTG
>JADLBG010000618.1 GCA_020847895.1 Bryobacterales bacterium | reverse complement strand
GCCCGAAGTGGGAGTGATGGATCCAGAGCGCAGGTCGCCCAGGGCGGCGATCTGCTCGGCGATCTGGGTACGCCGCTGTTGAAGCGAATCGAGGGATGAAGTTGTTGGCATAGAGGGGCTCATGTCCTAGCGTACTATATACGCACGGAAAAATGGGACAAAAAAAGAAAACCCGCTGATCGTCACTTCTGCGACGCGCACCCACCGGCCGGGGGCGTTCCCCAACACATCCAACGCAGACGTATGATTATGGGATGAGCTGGCGGTATCTCAAGGAGCAGGGCCGTTCGCTACGGCGGGAGCCGCTGTTCACGACTTTCGTGGTCCTACTACTTGCAGTTGGAATTGGGGCAAATACACTTATCTTCACCGCTGTGAACGCTTTGCTCCTGCGCCCACTTCCAATTGCGCACCCAGAATCCCTTGTGCGTCTTGGCGTGTCCCGTTCGCCTGCGCTAACGTCCTTTGACCATCCCTACCTGTATGCTCGTGTCGTCGGGAGTCAAGCGCACTCCTTCTCGGGCGTTTTCTCCACCTGGACTGTTGACATAGGGCTTACCTCCGGGAATCGCATAGAGAACATGGCTGGCGAGACCGTTTCTGGCGACTACTTCGCTGTTTTGGGCCTGAAGGCGGAAAGGGGCCGCCTTCTCGACAGCGGAGACGAACAAAACGACGCCACGACGGCAGTGCTCAGTCATGCATTTTGGAACGAACATTTCGGAGGAACCGCCGATATCATCGGCCGGAGCATCCGGCTCCGTGGCCACCTGTTCACCGTCGTCGGAATTGCGCCGAAAGCGTTCACCGGTCTCGACCTTGATTCCCGCACAGACGTCTGGGTTCCTATGTCCGCGGGAAGAATCTGGGCGGCCAGGCGGGACATCTCGAGAACACCGGCTCATATCTACTTCCGCATTAAGCCGGACGTTTCCATGCCCAAAGCTGAGGCCGAGATACGCGCGCTATACCCGGCGATGGTTATTGAATACGCCAGCGGCGTCGCCGCATATACTACCGGTGACATCCGGCACGAGCAGGCCTTGCAGCCTTCGCTGGAATCCGTCGAATATGGCGTTTCCGCGCTGCGCAAGACCTTCGGGCGCGCGGCGGCGCTGCTGCTGGTTGCGGTCTCCATATTGCTACTGCTGGTCTGCGCCAACGTCGGGGGACTACTATTCGCGCGCGGTCAGGCGAAAGCTCATGATATTGCGGTTCGCATCAGCGTCGGGGCAACGCCGGGTGATCTTTTCCAACGTGGAATATGCGAGGGTCTTGCAATGGCGTTGGCAGGTACCGCCATCGGTTGGGTTATCGCACGCTTGGGCGCACCTTTGCTATTGAGCATGCTGCCTCAGCGTCATCCTCTCAGTGTGGACCTGACTCCGGATTGGAGGATCATTTGCTTCGCGGCATTGGCATGCATGACTACCACTATTCTGGTGGGGCTTCTTCCCGCGTGGGTTGCCGCCCGTTCCGGCATTTCTGTGATGCCGGGTAGATCCAGTATTCGTGTTCAGCGGTCTCGTGTGGCCCCTGCACTGGTGGCTGCCCAGGTTGCGCTTGCTACAGTGTTAGGTCTGATCGGCATTTCGCTTGTGCGTACGCTGAACCGGCTTCGCGGCCAAGATCCCGGCTTCCGTCGCGAACGTGTCATAGTCCTTGACGTGAATCCGCGAATCGCCGGCCTCAAGAGCGACGATTTGCCGGGCTCGTTCCGCGAAGCAACCCGTCGCATAGAATCTCTGCCTGGAGTGACTGGCGTCGGCGTGGCGGAGCGATCTCTTATGCGCGGTGTTGGCTACAAAGTGACGGCTGGCCCGGCCGGAACACGGCCATCCTCCGCCGATGCCATGAACATCAGCGCCAACGGCGTCAGCGAGAACTACTTTGCCTTGCTCGGGATGCGGATTATCGAAGGACGCGGATTCGAGCCAGGTGATAACCGCCGGAAACCACGGCCGGCCATTGTTAGCAAGAGCTTCGCGAGCAAGTTCTTCCCCGGAGTGTCTCCTATTGGGCGGCTGTTTGGTACGGGTCACCCGGGCCAAGTCATTCCCCCCGCACGCGAGATCGTCGGCGTTGTAAATGACGCCAAGTACCGAAGCATGCGCGAAAGCCCCCCTCCGACGGCGTACTCTCTGCTCGACATGGAGGATGTGAAGTTCTCAGACGGGCTGTCGTTGTACGTCTTGGCCGGCAAGGCTGATCCGGATCGTATCGCTGAGCGCATCCGCGAAGCCTTGGCCGGCATTGGTCCGGGACTGGCCGCAAGTTCCATAGCGGCTCTGGAGCAGGAGATCCAAACCTCGCTCTGGCAGGAGCGATTACTTGCGGCGCTTTCAGCAGGTTTTGCGGCTGTTGCTCTGCTTCTGGCAACTGCCGGGCTATTCGGCGCCTTGGCAATGTCGGTCGCAAAGAGGACGAGCGAGATCGGCCTTCGAGTAGCGTTGGGAGCGACGGCTCCGCGTATTGCGGCGATGATTGGCGTGGATGCAACTCTGTCTGTCGTTCCCGGTATTGCGTTCGGGTTTGGTGTATACGCCGTGACCTCGCGGGCACTCGCGGGTCTCCTGTTCACCATCGGGATCTGGGATCCGGTTTCGTCGGTGGTTGTGCTTGCGAGCGTTTTGGTGCTTTCGGCAATCGCGGCGCTGGCGCCCGTAGCGCGGGCTACCTCCATCCATCCAGTCGAAGCGCTGCGGATGGAGTAGTCGAACTTGAACTGCCGGCGCGATAGACCGGCGGCCTCCGGAAAAAACGAGTATTCTTGGTCGAGACACAACATCGCTATGGAGATACTGGCCGGTTTTTTCCTCGGAGCCTTTCTCTGGTTCCTGGTGAGGGTGGTTC
>JADLBG010000617.1 GCA_020847895.1 Bryobacterales bacterium | reverse complement strand
GCGAGGCCCCGCGGCGCCTGCTGAACGAAATTCTCGAAGCCCGCGCGGAAGAGTTGTTTTTTCACGCAAAGGGCGAACTGGCGAAATCGGGGATGGAGCAATCGCTGCTCGAAGGGATCATTCTCACGGGCGGCGGAGCGCTGTTGGCCGGCATGTGCGACATGGCGGAGGCGGTGCTCAACTGCCAGGCGCGGAACGGCCTGGTGGTGGGCGTGGAAGATTGGCCCGAGGAGATCAACGGCGCGGCCTGGACCACTGCCGCCGGATTGGCGATGTACTCGGCCCGGCTGAAATCCCACAAGGAACCGAAAAGGAAGGTCCCGAGCCTGGTGGGTCTGGTGCTCAAATAACCTCCAACAGCGAAGGGAGCGAGCCGATGCTATTTGAAGAGATCAGCGACCAAAGCGAACCGGTACGGGAAGCGGGAGAAGAAATGCGTCAAAATGATTCGAGAATGGACGCACTCAAGTTCGAGATTCAGGACGATGCACCCGCGGGGACGAAGATCAAAGTGATCGGAGTCGGCGGCGGCGGCTGCAACGCGGCGGGGCGCATGTATGTGGACGGGGTGAAGGGGGTGGAGTTCTACGCCATCAACACGGACCGGCAGGCGCTGCATACCTCGCCGATACCGAACCGGCTGCTCATTGGAAGCAAGGTGACGAACGGTTTGGGCGCGGGGGCGGACCCGAACGTAGGACATGAGGCGGCGCTCGAGGACACCGAGCAGATCATAGAGATCCTGAACGGCGCGGACATGGTGTTCGTGGCGGCGGGCCTCGGTGGAGGAACGGGAACGGGGGCGGCTCCGGTGGTGGCGTCACTGGCAAAGGAACTGAACGCGCTGACGGTGGCGATTGTGACCAAGCCATTCCTGTTCGAGGGCTCGCGCCGGATGAAGGTGGCCGAGAAGGGGATGGCGCATCTTGCTTCGACGGTGGACACGCTGATCCAGATCCCCAATGAGCGGCTGACGACGCTGGCGCCGCGCGGGACGCCGCTGCTCGAATCGTTTCGCGTGGCCGATGACGTGTTGAAACAGGCCGTGATCGGAATTTCGGATATCATGAACACGCCGGGCTTGATCAACCGGGATTTCTCGGACATCCGGGCGATCATGCATGGGATGGGCCACGCGATGATGGGGACGGCGGTGGCGAAGGGCGAAGGCGCGGCGATGGAAGCGGCGCGGAACGCGATCAACTGTCCGATGCTCGAGGAAGAGGAACTGAAGGGCGCGCGGGGAATCCTGATCAATATCACCGGATCCAGCCGCATTTCACTGCATGACATCAACGACGCCTGCACGCTGATTCGCGACGCGGCGCGGAACGACGATGTCCAGGTGAATTTCGGCATTGTGATTGATGAGCGGATGAACGACGAAGTGAAGGTGACGGTGATTGCGACGGGATTTCCGCATGAGGTGAAGGCGGAGCCGCTTGCGGAACCGGCGAGGGCGGGAGTGTTCCAGAAGCCGGCGGGACTGCCTGCCGAACAGGTGATGGCGCCTGCCGTTGAACCCGCGGTGGAGCCTCTGCCGGTGGAGACGCCGATGCCGGTGATGCAGGACGCCCCGGTGGAGGATACGGTGGACACGGGGATGGGCGCCAACGGAGACGTGGTGCGTGACGAACCGGCGAAGGTGGTGGAAGAGGTGGATGTGCCGGCGTTTCTGCGGCGCGGGCGGCGGTCGTTTTTCTAGAACGATAAGGGGTTTGCTTTCCGCGGCGGGCGCGCGCAGAATTGGGGTGAGGACGCCCTATGCGGGACGTGGAAGTCTATGACCTCCTCAAGGGCGCCGCGGAAGCGGGTTTTGCCATCGCGCCCGACGGAGTAGTCCGGTTCTGGAATGAGGCTGCCGAGAAGTTGCTGGGCGTGCCCGGCAAGAAGGCCTGCGGGCGGTATTGCTTCGAAGTAATCCAGGGCTTCGGGACGGCAGGGGAACCCGTATGCTCGCCGGATTGTTCCGTGCTGGAACTGGCTCGGGCGGGCAAGCCGGTGCCGTCGTTCGATCTGGAAGCCTGCGGGGCCATACCCAAGTGTTGGGTGAATGTGTCCACCCTGGTGGCTCCGGCGACAACCGGCATGCTGGTGATTCACCTGCTACGGAACATCAATGCACGGAAGAGGCTGGAGCAGGTGACAAGGAAGTTTCTCGAGGCGGTGTGTTCGCTCACCGGGCACGAGGTGGAGGATTTGTTGAACGCGGGGACGGTTCCGCACCTTGAAATCACAGAACGCGAGCGCCAGGTTCTGGACCTGCTGGCGCAGGGAGCGGGCACGCAGGAGATCGCGCGGAAACTCGAAATCACCAAGGCCACCGTGCGGAATCACATTCAGCACCTGCTGGTGAAACTGCATGCGCATTCGCGCACGGAGGCCGTGTTGCAATCGATGCGGGAACGGCTTATTTGACTGAGACAATGATGGAGATGGATGAGCGGGGTGAGGCAAGGGCTGTCCGCAAATGAAGAAAGCCACCGCGATTTCGCGCGGTGGCCTATGCCGGGGTTGCGTACGTCATTTGGCTACCCTGGCGAGTATGATCACCGTCTCCGGTGGAGTTTCCGCAACCAGCCTGCTGGTAACGGACTCACGCTCCCGGCTCGTCTTGACCGTGTGGACACCGGTATTGCTGTCCGGATGCCAGATCTCCGACAGGAAGTAGTTGCCGTCGGCATACTTCGTGAAAACCAGCTTTGCGGTTTCCGGCGCCTTATTGGCGGAGATGCCGTAGCTCAAGATCAGCGCGGAAGCCTTGACCTCTACCGACCTCACCGCGAGCAGGTAGGGGTTGTGCGCAACGAGAGGCCCCAAACGATACTCACCCGCGGGCAGTTTGGCGTTGCCTACATAGAAGCCGAACGGGATCTCGCCTATCAATGCCCGGCTATCCTGTCCGTAAGCGAAGCCCACGAACAGAAGAGCCAGCATGAGAACCAACAGCTTCTTCATGGTATTCACCTCCTTCTGCTCCCATTCTGGAATCGCCGCGCTCCGGCAGGCAATGATGCAGATGAATTAACGGAGTAATGCAGGGCCGCTACACGATTCCGAGTCCGGGACCGGTGAGATGAGAGGTGTCCATGGTTCCGTCTTTGATGACAAAAATGCCTGGGAATTTCTTTTCCCAGGGTTTGTTGGCTGCAGGCAGATACTGGCGGGCGTTGGCTTCGATGCCGGAGACTCCGGGGACGTGGCAGGCGATTCCGGCGGAGTGAAGGAGGGCGGCTCCGGGGCAGGTGAGGTCCTGGACGCAGAGGAACATTTTGTACTTTTGCCCGGCGGCGGCCATGAGCATGGCCTGGCTTTGACCCTTGCAGGCTTTGAGGGCCACTCCGGTGTAGCCCATCTCGCGGGCGATCAGGAGCATGTCGAGGCCGGTGAGGGATTCGTCGATGACGACAGGGCGCAGTTTGGCGGCCTCGTGCATGACATTCTTGCGGTCGGCCTGGAGGTCGCGCGCGGTGGGCTGCTCGATGTATTGAATGCGTTCAAAGCCCTTGGGCGTAGCTTCCTTGACCTTGCGCAGGAATTCGAGGAGGTAGGCCACGTTCGGGCAGCGCTCATTGAAATCGACGCAGTAGCGCCAGTCGACTTGGGGGCGGGTGTCGTTGGCGATGCGGTCAATGTTGATGACGCGTTCGATGTCCCACTTGAGTTCGTCGCCCTGGAGTTTGATCTTGATGTGGTGCAGGCCGTTGTAGCGGATCCATTCGGGGAGGGTTTCGGGAAAGCCGTCGTTGATGCGCTTTTGAATGTCGGCGGCGAGGAGGGCATCGGCTCCGCCGACGGAGTGGTACAGGTTGATGCGCGGGGTGGGCCTTTGCAGGATGTAGCCACCGAGATGCTCTCCTCGGAAATCGGCGTTGAGGTAGGCCGAAAGATCGCGGCTCATGAGATCGGGTCCGTAACAGTGAAAGCTGCTGCGGTTATGCGCCTTGCCGAAGGCGTCATGAATGGCGGCGTCGAAGGGGCTGGCCGTGACGAGGGTGCAGAGCTTGGGAATGGGGGTGGAGAGCTTGAGTTCCCTGGAAACTTCGGCGGCGGCCTGGAGGTAGGCGGGTTCGAGGGCGGTGTTGATGTCGATGGGGTGGCCGGAATCGGGGTAGGAACGGGTGAGGGCGGCGATGCGGGCGGCGAGTGTCTTCATGGCGCCGAGGGTCGTGTCGTAGGACATGGAGCGCGAGGGGAAGCTCCAGACGTTGCCGAGGGGCATGGAGCCGAAGCCTTTGGCCTCGCGGCCGGCATTGGTGCGCACGGAGCAGTGGACATTGAGGATGGTGGCGCGATCGACGGGGACCCCGCCGAACTTGTAGGGAGCGCGGTAGAGGAAGTCCTCAAAAGAGAAATTAAGGTCTGTGATTCGGATACCGGTGGGGCGCTTGCCGGCGGCGAGCGCGGGGGCGGCGGCGAGAGAGGAGGCGAGGAAACTGCGGCGGGTAGGGGGCATCACTTGGTTCATTCTGACATGGGGGGAGCGGGTGTGGGGGTGAGTGTGGGCTCGGTCCGTTGAGGCGCCGGGCGCGCAGACATGGCCACGGCGCTGATGCGGGGGCCGGGGAGGAGGATGCCGGTGAGGTTGAGCGGATCGGCGGGGGCTGGTTCGAGTACGGAGAGAGTGTCCGGCTGTTCGCGGCGGATTTTGCGGAGAAGGTCGAGGGCTTCGGGGCGCGCAAATTGTTCGCCGGTGAAGCCGTCAACGAAGCGGCCGCCGCGGATGGTTCCCTGGGCTTCCATGCGGCGGAGGACGGGGAGAAGGTCACGCCAGGGGGGAGCAATGGTTTCGCGGGTGAGGAGATCGCGGAAGACGACGCCCCAGCGCAGGAGCAGTTGCCGGGCGGCGGACTCCTCGCGCTGAGGGCGCGTGAGCGCTCCGGGGACGTGGCGCAGGACGGCCCAACGTCCGGCAGCGTGGCGGGGACGGGCGAGGCGGCCCCGGCCTTCGCCGCGGCGCCGTTTGGGATCGATAAGGGCGCGGAGATTTTCGAAGCCGTCGGCGGTGACGAGTCCGCCGGCGACCAATTCCCAGAGGGCATCTTCGACTTCGCTCGGGAGCCGGTGGGCGCCGCGGACGAGGTCGGCAAAGAAGCAGGCGCCGAACTGCCGGAGGGCGGTGAAGACTTCGCGAGCGGGGTGAGAAAGGTTGACGGGTTCCGGGGTAGCTGCCTCCATCAGCCAGGGGGCGTCTTCGCGAAGGAAGAAGGTGATGGGCGCGATACGGGTGGCGCGGACGGGGCGGCTGCCTTCGCCTTCAATCGCGGGGTGCGGGGAGACACGGCCCCACATCACTTCTCCGGAGAGGCAGAGAGTGTCGATGAATTCGGGGTCGTAAGATTGAATGCGGCGCGGGAGGATCTCGCTTTCCCAGGCCGAGGCGGGGATCTCGTAGCCCTGCAACTGACGAACAATCTGAAGCGCGCCTTCGACGCCCTGGAGTTGCGTGCCGGGCGCGGCATGCTGCCAGCGGGCGAGGAAGTGATGGAACTGGAGGGCGGTGACGGGTTCGATTTCGCGGCGGAGGCGGCCGAGGGTGAGGCGGTGGATGCGGGCGAGGATGCGGCGGTTGCACCATTCGACGCCGCCTTTGACGGTGGTGAAGCGGCCCTGGAGGATCTGGCCCTCGGCTTCGAGGCGCGCGAGCGCCTGCTGGATTTCGGCGATGGGCAAGGCGAGCTTTTCGGCGAGCGCGGGCGCAGTGATAGGGCCAGTGGATTCCATCCAGCCGCGGAGCGTGGCGACGGCATCGGAGGCGAGATGGAGGCGCTCGGTGGCGATCCAGAATGTCTTCCCCTCGCGCGCGATGGTGGAGGCGCGGCCGGAGGCGGCGAGTTCGTCGAACCAGTGTTTCCATTCGGCGGCAGGCGGCAGGGCGATGAGGGTCAGGAGCGCGTCGTGGAGTTCATCGGCGTCGCGAACGGTGGGCCAGGCATCGCGGCTCGCTTCGACGATTGCGGCGCCGTCGAGAATGCCGGCTCCTCCGGAGAAGTCGGCCCCGAGCGTGCCGCGCATCTGCACGGCGCGGGTGCGGCGTTCTTCGAGCGGGGCATCATCGAGGAAGGCGTAGGGGTTGGCATTGAGGATTTCGTGGGAGAGCGGAGAGGCTTGTGTGGTCTCGACTGTGGCAGTACGGATGGAGCCATTGCGAATGGCAGCGATGATGCGGCCGAGGGCATCGATGTCCATGGCCTCATGCAGGCAGTTGCCGATGGTTTCCTTGACCAGGGGATGATCGGGGATGCGAATGGGGCCGGAGAGATTTTCGGCGCAGGCCACCTGGTCGGGGAAGACCGCGGCCAGGAGGTCGTCGGAGCGCATGCGCTGGATGGGCGGAGGGATCTTGCGGCCTCCGGCGAAGCGGGGGATGGCGAGGGCGCGGGAGGCATTCCAGCGCCACCGGGCTGTGAAGACAGGCACCGGGAGGAGGGCTTGCGTGAGGACATCCTCGAGAGTATCGGGGCGGAGAAATTCGAAAACGAGTTCGAGGGGGAAGGCATGCTGCTCACTGAGCGAGATGACGATGCCGTTGTCGGTGGCAGCGGCCTGCAATTCGAAGTTGAACGTGCGGCAGAAGCGCTTGCGGAGGGCGAGCCCCCAGGCTCGGTTGACGCGGGATCCGAAGGGAGCGTGCAGGACAAGCTGCATGCCGCCGGCTTCATCGAAGAAGCGCTCGGCGACGACCGTGGTCTGCGAGGGCAGAGCGCCGAGAGCGGCGGCGGCGGACTGGATGTAAGCGGCGGCCTGACGCGCGCCGGCTTCATCGAGTGCGCATTCGGACATGAGGAATTCCCGGGCGCTCTCGCCGCGCTCGAGAATCTCTTCCCGGAGGCGGGAGACTTCGGCGGAGAGTTCGGCGGACCGGCCGGGGGCTTCGCCGAACCAGAAGGGAACGGTAGGCGGGGCTCCTTTGGCGTCCTCGACGCGGACGCGGCCGGATTCGATGCGCTTGATACGCCACGAATGCGTGCCAAGGAGGAAAATGTCACCGGCCATGCTTTCGACGGCGAAGTCTTCATCGAGGGCGCCGACGGATTTTCCGTCGGGCTCGGCGATGACGGCATAGTTGGCGTTGTCGGGGATGGCTCCGCCGGAGGTGATGGCGGCGAGGCGGGCTCCGCGACGGCCTTTGATGCGGCCGTTGATCCGGTCGCGATGGAGGAACGCTCCGCTGCGCCCGCGCGAGGTGGCGATGCCTTCGGAAAGCATGTGGAGGACGGCGTCGAAATCGGCGCGGGGGAGGGCTCGGTAGGGATAGGCGGAGCGAAAAGTTTCAAACAGCTTGTCTTCTTCCCAGGGCTCGGCCGAGGCGGCGGCGACAATCTGCTGCGCGAGGATGTCGAGCGCGTTTTGCGGGACCGCGATGCGCTCGAGATCGCCTTTGCGGATGGCGGAGACGAGCGCGTCGCATTCGATCAACTCGTCGCGGGTGGTGGCGAAGATGCGGCCCTTGGTCATGGCGCCAACCCAGTGGCCGCCGCGGCCGATGCGTTGGAGGGCGACGGCGATGGAGCGGGTGGAGCCGATCTGGCAGACGAGATCCACCGTGCCGATGTCGATGCCGAGTTCGAGGGAGGCGGTGGCGACGACGGCGCGAAGCTCGCCGCTCTTGAGGCGGCTTTCGGCCTTGAGGCGGGTCTGGCGGGCAAGGCTGCCGTGGTGAGCGATGACCTGATCTTCGCCGATGCGCTCGCCGAGGGCGTGCGCGACGCGTTCCGAGAGCCGGCGGGTGTTGACGAACACGAGCGTGGTGCGGTGGGAGAGGATGAGGTTGGCGATACGGTCGTAGAGTTCGGCCCAGGTTTCGTTGCTCGCGACGGGGGCGAGTTCATCTCGCGGCGCCTCGACGGCAAGATCCATGGCGCGCTTGTGGCCGATGTCGATGATGTGTGTGCCAGGGCCGAGGAAGCGGCCAATCTCTTCCACTGGCTTCACTGTGGCGGAAAGGCCGATACGCAGCGGACGGCGTTTCGCAAGGGCTTCGAGGCGGGCGATGGAGAGCGCGAGGTGGGAGCCGCGCTTGTTACCGGCAACGGCATGGATCTCGTCGATGATGAGCGTATGGGCGGAGCGTAGCATTCGGCGGGAGCGCTCCGCGGTAAGGAGGCTGTAGAGGGATTCGGGCGTGGTGACGAGGATGTGCGGCGGCTTGCGGCCCATCTGTTGGCGCTCCCAGGCGGGGGTGTCTCCGGTGCGGACAGCGGTGCGGATGGGCGCAAGCGGGATTTGTTGCCTTTCAGCGAGGTCCGCGATTTCCTTGAGCGGGATCTCGAGGTTCTTGTGGACATCGTTGCTGAGGGCCTTCAGGGGTGAGACGTAGACCGCATAAGTTTCATCGGCGAGGGTGTTGTTGCGGGCGGCGCGGACGAGAGTATCGAGGCAGAAGAGGAAGGCGGCGAGTGTCTTGCCGGAACCGGTGGGGGCGCAGATGAGAGCGTCACGGCCGGCGGCAATTTCCGCCCAGCCGCGGAGCTGTGGTTCGGTTGCGGCGTGGAAGCGCCCGGAGAACCACTGGCGCACGAGAGGATCGAAGGCGGCAAGCATCCTTTATTTTCATTGTGGCGCATCTTGGGAGCCGTGATTTCCGCTTGAAACGGAGCGCCGTATGACCGGTTTAGCGCCGCGCGAGCGAGTGGAGGACCCTCGAAAGCTGCCAGCGGCCATGGGCCGGGGCGGGAAGCCCGGCGAGTTTGCTGGCGAATTGCAGGAAGGCGGCTCCCAGAGTGGAGTCCTCACTCACGGCTTCTCCATCGAGGAGGGACTTGCGAACGACGCGATAGTTGTTCGGAAAGACGGCGGCGATGGGGCGGCGGACGGTGCGGAGGACGTCGTCGCGGGAAAGTTCCGTGTCATGCCAGCGGTTGACCAGGACGCGGATATTTTCTTCCTTGACGCCCCATCCGATCAGTTCCTTGAAGCGTTGTTCGGCGAGACGGAGGGACAGAAGTTCCTGCGTGCAGACCACGAAGACGGCTCCGGCGTTGCGGACGATTTCCGACGTTCCGGGGTTCACCAGTTCCGGGAGGTCCACAAGAATTTTCTGATAGCAATTGGCGGCGGAGTCGAGCAATGCGTGATATTCGCTCCAACTCGGCGGGGTCTCGGGAATGGAGCGGTTGCTCAGAAGAAGGTGGAGCTGACCGTAGGTCGCGCACCATCGGTCCCAGACAAAAGTGTCGACCTCCTGTCCCGGCTGAACAGCCTGCTGGGTGGATCCGGGAGGATCGCAGTTGAGGGCCAGGGAGAGAACCCCGGAGCGAAGGTCAGCCTCGATGAGAAGAGTCTTGCGGTCAAGCCTGTTGGCGAGGGCGGCGGCGGTGTTAAGGGTTATCGTGCTGCAGCCGCTGCCGGCTTTGGAGGGGAGGAAGGCGAAGAGATCCGGATTGACGCTGGTCCTGCCGGACAGAATGGCAACGTGCAGGGCGAATTCAAAATCTTCCGTGGTGCACGGATAAACCAGGGTCGAGGTGATACCTTCGTCCGCCAGCCAGGACCTGTCTTCGGGATCATTGATGATGCCGGCAATGGGGACATCGGGAGAATTGGCGCGGAGACCGGCAACCAGATCGAGCGCCGCGCCGCGATCGGCGAAATCGAGAAAAATTGCGTCCGGAGCGGCATGAAGGTGCCGCAGCAGTTCTCCGGCTATCGGGTAGCGGTCGAAGGTGCGAACGAGGTCGACCTTCTTCGAATCGACCGCGGCATACTGCAGCAGCCGGAACCGTACGTGATCGGAGGCAACCAGGAAGATCTGGAACATGGTGATTGCACTCGGATCAAAGATCGGCGGAATTCGGATCTTTTAGTAGGTCCAGAGGAAATTTTGCGGCTAGCGTGGTCTGGCATTCCGCCGAATGTAATTTTCGACACTGTTTTCTTCAGGTCCGATGTAGTGGTATTGCTCGGCGTAGGCGAGGCCGAAGCGTTTGCCGATTTCGCGGTCGCGCGCAAGAACGAATTCGCGGATGTAGTTGCGGTTGGCGGTATCGTCGTTGGAGCCAAGCAGAGGGAGCGTCTTGCCTTCCTTATCGAGGCGGGCGCGGAGGCGGGCTCCGTTTGCGCCGGCTGGCCCCTGGGCTTTGTTTTCGAGATTAGCGTCGATTTTTTTCTCAACCCAAGGAGTGGTATCGACGACGCGATTGACGCGCTGTTGAAAGCGGGAGAAGTAGTATTTCTCACGGACACCGTGGGGCCTGAGCCCGGCATCGAAGTGTTCCGGGTAGTCTTTGGAGCCTCCAGCCATCCAGCAGGCTGCTTCGACGCACGCGGCGGTGACGTAATGGTCGGGGTTCTCCTCGTAATGGCCCCAGGGGTCGTAGGAGATGACGATGTCGGCTTTGACGAGGCGGAACAGGAAGATGAATCGGGCCCGGAGTTCGGAGCGGGCGATGTTGTCCATCATGTGGTTGTTGTAGTTGAGGTCAAAGCGCTTCTTAACGCCGAAAACTTTGTCGAGCGCGTTGACGTCGCGCTCATTGGTGCTGACGGTTTCGGCGTACCACCCGGGCCCGGCCATGTCGTCGTTGGTGACACGGACCATGTAGCCGGTGGCGCCCTCATCCATCAGCTTGAAGAACGTGCCGCCGGCGAAGATGGGAATGTCGTCGGCATGTGGCTGAATGGCCACCACCACCTGGCCGGCGCGAGGTTTGCCGGAGCGCGCGCGCTCAATGACGAGCGGTCCGTGATCGTCGTAAGGCACGACGGGACGATTCGTGGATTGGGACTGGGCGGCGGCCGGAAGGGCTGCTCCGGCCGCGAGGAAACGGGAAAAAAAGCCTCTGCGGTGCATCGGCTTTATGTTATTACTTGTCGCTCTTCTTTTTCGAGCTACCACTTGCGGAGTCGAGCGTGGACAACTGCTCAACGTCGACGCCATCGATGGTGTTGCCGGAGAGAGTATCGGTCCTGATGCGTCCGATTTTGTAGATGCCGGCGGTCCACTCGCCATCCTGGCTGCGAGGAACGACCTGCTCGGATTCCTTCTGTTCGCCATCGGCGGTGGTGTAGCGCACCTTGGCTTTGTAGGCGGCCGTGGAGGGCTCGCTCGTCTTTAGGAAGAGCATGATCCCCTGTTCTTCCACGGGAGGGCAGGGAATGGGAAATCCGGAACCGAGAGGCAGCGGTTGGCCGGGTTCGCAGGGGATGCCGAGAGGGGTTATTTTTACTTCGACGGCGGGGGTGTCCTGGGACAGCGCCAAGCACGCAAAGGCCGCGGCAAGCAACCAGAGTTTCATATAAGAGGTCAATTCACTTTCGTTCCGCGAGCCATTCGCCGGCGCGCTTTTCTCCATCCAGTTCGGTTTCCACGGAACCTCTCAGTTGTTTGCCCCGGAGGGATGCTGTCATCTGATAAACGATGATTCCGCCCTGAGGGCGGTCGCGCCTTACGGTCATTCGCAATTCACTGCCATTCCAGGTTCCGTTCTCGATTTGTAGCTTGCGGCCCTCTCCGAAGTCAAAGTCTCCCGTGACTTTGTCCCCGTCCACCTTGAGCGTGAGTCTGGAAATGAACTCGCCGCTGGGGCTTTGCATGTGGAAAATCCAGGCTCCGGAGAGGGATTCCTGCGCCCGGAGAGGCGGAAGGGTCATGAGGAGGAAGAGAAGACACCGGGTCCACACAGGGTCAGCCCTTTCGAGTGAAGATCATGAGGGTGGAAGGGGCGCGGCCGAACCCGTAGCCGATGAAGAAGGGTAGAGGCGTGCCATGCCCCTGCTCGAACTCCTTCTTGAGGTCAGGCTGCTCGAGGTAGCGGAAACTGCTGCCGTAGGGGCGCGTGTAGTTTCCATACAGGCGTACGTCCCACTTCCCCTTGTCGATAAGGTGGAACGGGATGCCTGTATCGTCCTGCACGATTCCGCTACTGCCCTTTAGAACGAGGGCGCGCACTTCGGAGAAATCCTTGCGATGGGGAAGGTAGGAGGCGGATTTGATGAATGTGGTGACCGGCTCCAGGGAGGCCATGTAGGCCTGGAAGGAAGTGTTGGCGCGCAGAGGGGCGTCGCTGAGGTTTACGGAAAGGTAGATGAGCCGCTGAGGATCGGCGGCGGGGCAGCGGAAGTCGAGCGCGACAGCATCGTTGCGCAAGGAGGAGGCGCGGCCTTCTTCCTTCATGCGGGCAATGAGCCGGCCGGAGTGGTCCAATGTCGCGGGTTGGTAGCCGAGCACATCGCAATTCATGCGCGCGAGTTGCACGAGCAGGACCGGGAGGACGCCGTCGGTGATCTGGCCGCGGAGTTGGGCATCCATGTTGGCGGTGATGAAAAAGCTACTGCGGAGGAGACTGCCGAGCGTACGGCGAACGCGCGGCAGGTAACGTTCGAGGTTGGCCTTGCGGATCGCTTCTTCGCTCGGCAGCGTGCCGGGCGGTTCGAGGCCTACCAGGACGTAGGTCTTCTTGTTGGGAAAGAAGGTGCGCGCGGTGAGGATATCCGGTCCGCCGAAGGGGTAAAAGAGGGTAGTGGACCCAAAGGAATGGCCGGAAATAGCCTTCTGCTGAAAGTCGCGCAGTTTTGGGAGCCGCTCCTGCTCGAAGCGGGCCCACATGCGGTTGAAGTCGATACGGTGCCACCGCCAGGCCGCGTCTTTTTCGAGACCGGCAAGCGGAGACCCGGGGTTGGATTTGACGCCGCCGAGGAAGCGTGCAACTTGATCCACAGCCGCGCTCGGTGCAATTTCAAAGGAAGGTAGCGGTTCCTGTTGAGCAACCGTTTTCCGGCTACAGGCAGTGAGAAGAAGAGCGAGCCAAAGCCAAACAGAAAGGCGATGGAAGACCACGATCCTATTTTAGTAGCAAGTATCGATTTTTGGCTAGCCGCCCTGTGTCGCCCTGTTGCCCTGACTTGTCGAGTGTAAGATGGATGGGGGAATTTTCTGGGATGGCAAGCTTGTGGATGCTCGTGCTGGCGCTGCCCGTGTTCGGAGCCGTCAGTTTCAATCGCGATATACGCCCGATCATGTCGGATACCTGTTTCCGGTGCCACGGTCCGGACCGCGGCAGCCGGATGGCGGGATTGCGGCTGGATCAGCGCGAGCAGGCGATTCGGACAACGAAATCCCGAATTACGCCGATCGTGCCGGGGGACCCCGCGGGAAGCGCGATCATTGACCGCATCTTTTCCACAAACCCGGCGCGGGTGATGCCGCCCAAGTACGCGCACAAGGAGTTGAGCGCGGCGCAGAAGGAGACGATCCGGAAGTGGGTGGCGGAAGGCGCGGTGTATGAAGGGCACTGGGCGTATGAACCGGTGCGGAAGCCGGAACCGCCGATGGCTGTGGATGGAAAGAAGGTGCGCAACGCGGTGGATGCCTTCATTCAATCACGGCTCGATCGGGAGGGGTTGAAGCCATCGCCGGAGGCGGACCGGCGCACGCTGATCCGAAGGGTGACTCTGGATCTGACCGGTCTGCCGCCGTCGCCGGAAGAGGTGGAGGCATTCCGCAAGGACATCTCACCGAATGCCTACGAGAAACTGGTGGACCGGCTGATGTCGTCGCCACGGTATGCCGAGATGCAGGCGCTCCACTGGCTGGATGCGGTGCGCTATGCGGACACGTGCGGGTTCCATGGAGATAATCCATTTCCGATCTGGCCGTACCGCGATTACGTGTTGAACGCCTTTCGTTCGAACAAGCCGTTTGACGTGTTTACGCGGGAGCAACTGGGCGGGGACCTGTTGCCGGATGCGACTGTGGAACAGAAGGTCGCCTCGGCGTATAACCGTTTGAACCGCACCTCGGCCGAGGGCGGCATTCAACCCAAGGAGTACCTGGCGAAATACGGGGCGGACCGTGTGCGGACGCTGGCAAGTGTGTGGCTGGGGAGCACGATGGGGTGTTCGGAATGCCACGACCACAAGTTTGATCCGTTCACGTCGCGGGATTTCTATTCGATGAAAGCGTTCTTCGCCGATATCGAGGAGACGGGCCTGGTTCCGGATCGCGGACCGAAGGCGTGGGGGACGCAGTTGGAACTCCCGGTGGGAGACCAGAAGCCGCGGTTGGAAGAGTTGAAGGCGCGGCTGGCAACTGCTCAAAGCGAGTTGGAGGAAAAGGCGGGAGCGATGAATGAGCGGCGCGCGGCGTGGGAAAAGGAGACGCTGGCGCGGGCGGAGAGCGGGGAACTGGCATGGCGGTATCAGCGCCCGGTGAGCGCGGAATCCGAGTACGGCGCGAAGCTGACCGTCTTCAACGATGAACCTGTGGAAACGGGGGAGGACCACACGGTGGGCGATGGCCTGATCGTGGCCGGCGGACCGAATCCGGATAACGAAACCTACATCGTTAAGCTGAAGCCGGGCGAGGGCACGTGGGCTGCGCTGGCCGTGGAAGCAGTGCAGGACGAGAATCTGCCGGGGATCCGCGTGGCACGGGGTTCGGACCGGCTGGTGGTGACCGAAGTGGAAGCCGAGGCAGATGGAACGAAGATCCCGGTGGTTCAGGCAACGGCGAACTTCAGCGGGATTTCTCCGGCATATCCGGCGATGGCGGCGATTGACGGGGACGCGAAGACCGGCTGGGGGGTGGCGACGTATGGTGAGAATCGCAACCTGGTGCTGGCGCTGCGGTTCGCGCGGCCGGTGCATACAGGTACGGGTTCGACGGTAACGGTGCGCATCCGGCATGATTCGGAGTTCCGGCGGGCGGCCATCGGGCGCCTGCGGGTGGCGCTTTCCTCGAGCGCGGATTCGTGGCCGGAACCCAAGGAGGCGAGAAAGGGACACAAGCCACTGGGGGTGCCCGAGAGTGTGCTCGAGTCTTTGCGGAAACCGGAGGCCGAGCGGACCGAAGAGCAGAAGAAAGCGGCGCTCGCCCACTTCCTTTGGATGGCTCCGGAATTCGCGCGGGAGTCGCGCGAGATAGCGCGCCTGGAATCAGAGAAGGGGATGCTCGATGCCTCCATCGTGCGCGTAGTGGTGACCGAATCGGCGTGTCCGCGCGAGACGCGGATTTTGCGGCGTGGCAACTGGATGGATGAAAGCGGGGCGGTGGTGGAACCGGCGATCCCGGCGTTTCTGGGGAAGCTCGAGACCGGCGGACGGAGGGCGACGCGGCTCGACCTGGCGAACTGGCTGGTGTCGAAGGATAATCCGCTGACGGCGCGCGCGTACGCGAACCGGCAGTGGCGGCTTTTCTTCGGAACAGGGTTGTCAAAGGCGCTGGATGATCTGGGCTCGCAGGGCGAGTGGCCGGCCCATCCGGAACTCCTCAACTGGCTGGCGGCGGATTTCATGGATGGTTGGGACATGAAGAAGCTGGTACGGACGCTTGTGACCAGCTATACCTACCGGCAGTCGTCGATGAGCACGCCGCAACAGGAGGAGCGCGATCCGGAGAATCGCCTGCTGGCGCGGCAGAACCGGTACAGGGTAGATGCGGAAGTGGTGCACGATGCGGCGCTCTCGATTTCAGGACTGCTGACGGAGAAGTTCGGAGGACCGAGCGTGCGGCCGTATCAGCCGGACGGGTACCTGGCGGCGCTGAATTTTCCCAAGCGCGACTATTCCGCGAGCCGCGGGGAAGACCTGTACCGGCGCGGGATCTATACGATATGGCAGCGGACATTTCTGCATCCGGCGATGATGACCTTCGATGCTCCGACGCGCGAGGAGTGCACGATCAACCGCACGAATTCCAACACGCCGCTCCAGGCACTGGACCTGTTGAATGATCCCATCTTCGTGGAGGCGGCGCGAGTGTTCGCGCAGAACATCCTGAAGCAGGGAGGGCGCGGCTTGGTGCGGCAGATGGATTGGGCGTTCGAGAGAGCACTGGACCGGAAGCCGACGCTGGAAGAGCGGCGTGTGCTGTTGAATCTGCATGCAAAGAGCCTGGCGCGGTTCAAGGCGAATCCAGCGGGGGCGAAGGAATTTGTGTCGATCGGCGATGCGCGGGTGGCGAAGGACGTGCCGGCGGCGAATCTTGCGGCCATGACGACGGTGGCGCGCGCGATCTTGAACTTGCACGAGACGATTACTCGGAACTAAGAGCGATGGACCACGAACGATTGACAGAAATGAAGCGCCGGACCTTTCTCATGCGCGGGCTGGGATTGCTCGGTTTGAATGCGCTGCTCGATTCGAAGCTGTTCGCAGCGCCGGCGGCGAATCCGGACCGCCGGCAGGGTGTGGTGCATCCGCTGCACTTTCCGCGGAAGGCGAAGCGGGTGATCTTTCTCTACCAGGCAGGCGGGCCGTCTCACCTCGAGACCTTCGATCCGAAGCCGAAGCTTCAAGAGATGCACGGCCAGCCGATGCCGGACAGTTTCACGAAAGGACAGCAGATCGCGCAGTTGCAGGGTAAACCGCTGATCTGCTTCGGGCCGCAGTACTCCTTCCAGCGCATCGGCAAGGCGGGGATTGAAGTGTGTGAGAAGTTTCCGCACATTGGGAGCGTGATTGACGATGTCTGCGTGGTGCGCTCGATGTGGACCGAGCAGATCAATCACGATCCGGCTCACACAATCATGAACACGGGCGCGATTGTGACGGGGCGCCCGTCGATGGGATCGTGGCTGGTGTATGGTTTGGGGTCGGAGGCGGACGATCTGCCGGGCTTCGTGGTCCTGATGTCGGCGGGCAAGGGGGGGCAGATGCAGCCGATCGCCGCGCGGCAGTGGTCGGCGGGAATCCTTCCGAGCAAGTTCCAGGGCGTGAAATTGAACTCGATTGGGGATCCGGTGCTGCATATCGAGAACCCGGCGGGGCTGCCGGCGGAGACTCAGAAGGATTCCATCGAGGCGATCAATGCCTTGAACCGGCTGGAGCACAAGGCGCTGGGGGATCCGGATATCCTGACGCGAATTGCGCAGTATGAGATGGCGTTCAAGATGCAGTCGAGCGTGCCGGGTCTGGTAGACATGAGCAAGGAGCCGAAGGCGGTTCTCGAGATGTACGGGGCGCATCCGGGAGACGGCTCGTTCGCCTCGAATTGCCTGCTCGCGCGGCGCCTGGCGGAGCGCGGCGTGCGGTTCATTCAGCTCTACCATAGGGATTGGGATCATCACACGTCGGTGAAGCCGGGCGTGGCCTTCAAGGCGGAGGAAGTGGACAAGGCGACGGCAGCGCTGCTGACCGACTTGAAGCAGCGGGGGATGCTGGACGAAACGCTGGTAGTGTGGGGCGGCGAGTTCGGGCGGACGCCTATGTCGCAGGGCGGCGACGGGCGCGATCACCACATCAAGGGGTTCACGTACTTGCTCGCCGGCGGCGGCATCAAGGGCGGGCTCGCCTATGGGGCGACGGACGACATGGGGTACGCGGCGGTGGAGAATCCGGTGAGCGTACACGATTTCCACGCGACAATGTTGTACGTGCTGGGGATCGACCACAAGCGGCTGACCGTGAAGTTCCAGGGCTTGGATGCGCGGTTGACAGGCATCAGCGGGGAAGTGGTGAAGGGGATCTTGGCCTGATGATGCGGCTGGGCTGTCGCTTTGATGCAATGCCCAGCCGCATTCCTACAAGACGAGGTAACGGCGGAAGGAACCACCAGGACTCGACGCAATCGCTACAATCGGCTACCGGCCCGCTTTCGCCGCTTTTCTCATTTCCTCAAGCATCGGCTTGAAGCGGTTGTGGTAGTAATCGTAGTCGATCTGGCCGAGGGTGGCGGCGGCTTTCTGCGGTTCCTCAAGGAGAGGAGAGAGCAGTCTACGGGCCTCTTTGTGATCGGCCTTGCTGACCTTGAGAGTGTGTTTGGTTCCTTCGACGGCCATCTGCTTGTAGTCGGAGGCAAAGGGGCCGGCGAGGGCCACTCCGGCGTGGATGGCCGCCCTGGAGTTGGGGAAGCGCTCGACAAGTTCGCGGAGCGTGTCGTTTGCCGATTGCAGGAATCGCGAACCGTCGAAGTTGAGCACACGGCCGACGGAATCCGAGAACAGATCCTGAGCGATGTGCTGCTCCTCGTAGCCCTTGGGCGGGGCCACGCGAATCGTGACAGGCTCGGAAACGATGTCTTCGTTGGGGAGATGAACGCAGGCCTGGACGGTGTAGTAGCCGGGTTCGGCGATGTCCCATCCGTTGCGGCCGACAAGGAAGACGGAATCCTTCTTTTCCTCGCCGGGCATGAGGACAATGGAGTTCTCGTGCCAGCAGCGCTGGGAGAAGGTGATCAATTCGCGGGCGGGCTTGCCGCGCTTCTTGAGGACGATGGTCATGTGCTCGGGGGAGGCGAGCAGTTTCTCCTCCACCAGTTGCGGATGGGCGGTGATGTTCTTCAGGCTGAGGTGCACCACCACCGGCTCGAGGAATTC
>JADLBG010000616.1 GCA_020847895.1 Bryobacterales bacterium | reverse complement strand
TGGGCTTTTACCGCTTCGGGGTGTCGCTGCCGATTCCCGTCTGGAACAAGCGGGAGGGCCCCATCAGCGAGGCCGTGGCGGGGTTGAATCAAGCCCGGGCATATGCCGAAATGCGGCGCATCGAGTTGACGGCCGCGCTCGAGCGGGCCTACGGGCAGTACGAGGTTGCCGGCCAGCAGGTGGCCTCGTATGAAAAAGGGGTTTTAAAAGAGGCTGAAGCCGCGCTCCAGGCGGCCGAAGCGGCGTTCAAATTCGGCGAGCGGGGCATTATCGAGGTTCTCGACGCGCAGCGCGTGCTGCGCACGGTGCGGTCCGATTTTGTCACAGCTCAGTATGATTTGCAGGCGGCGCTCATCGACGTGGAGGGATTGCGCGCCGCGGACTTGGGGAAACAGCCATGAATCATCCATACATCTTTCGCGGCGCCATTGTTGCGCTGTTGAGTTTCCTTCTCGCCGGCTGCCAAAAGGGCAGTTCCGGCGAATTGGCGGCCGCGTCCAATCCGGCGGCGCACAATCCAATGGAAATCACCATCAACGAGGACCTGTTGCGGCAGATCAGGATTGGGGAACCAAAGTGGTCCGAGGTGGCGGGAACGCTGCGCGTGGCCGGACGCGTGGAGGCGGATGAAAACCGCATCGCGCGAGTGAGCGCGCCGGTGACGGGGCGCATCACCGAATTGAACGTCGTCGAAGGGCAGAACGTTCACAAAGGGCAAGTGCTTGCCGTCATCCACAGCACACAACTTGCCGACGAACAGTCGTCCTATTTGAAGGCGCGTTCGCAGAAGCGGCTCGCCGAGCGCGCCGTCGGGCGGGCGAAATTGCTGCTCGAGGCAGGCGTAATCGGCGAGGCGGAACTTCAGCGCCGGGAAGCCGAAGTGGCCCAGGCCGCCGTGGATCTCTCCACCTCCCGCGACCAACTGCGCGTGCTTGGCATGTCGGAAGAGACGCTGTCGAAACTCGAAACAGCGCCGTCCATCAGTTCCTTCTCCCAGGTGGTGGCCAGCATCGAAGGCACCGTCCTCGAGCGCAAGGCAACCATTGGGCAGGTGATGCAGGCGGCGGAGATCGTGTGTGTGCTGGCGGACCTGTCGAACGTCTGGCTGGTGGCGGATGTGCCGGAGCAGGCAGCCGGCACGGTGGATATCGGCAAGACGGTGGAGGCGGAGATTCCGGCTTTGCCGGGGATAACGGTTCGCGGGAAGCTCACCTTCGTCAGCGCCACCGTGAATCCGGAAACGCGCACGGTCCGCATCCGCATGGACCTCAAGAACCCCCACCGGCGGTTCAAGCCGGCCATGCTGGCGACGGTGATGCTTTCCGACAACACGGAGCGCAAGCAGGTGGTGCCGGAAACGGCCGTAGTGCGCGAAGGCAATCAGGACCACGTGTTCATTCAAACCGGTGAGCGCAGTTTCCTGCTGCGGCAGGTCACCTTGGGCGCCGAGTTCGGCAAGCAGTGCGTGCTGGCGGATGGGGTCCGTCCCGGCGAGAAGATCGTGCTGGACGGCGCATTCCATCTCAACAACGAACGCAAGCGGCTGGCGACGCAGGGGAGTTGAAGGATGCTGGATTTTGTAGTCCAATCGGCGCTCCGGCAGCGTCTTGTGCTGGTGGTTGTCTCGGCGGCGCTTTTCTTCTTCGGCATCCATGCCGCGCGGAAGCTGTCCGTGGATGCGTTCCCCGATGTCACCACGGTCCAGGTGCAGATCGCCACCGAGGCGCCGGGCCGGTCTCCGGAAGAAGTAGAGCGGTTCATTACCGTGCCCGTGGAAATCGCCATGACGGGATTGCCGAGTTTGACGGAAATGCGCTCGCTCAACAAGCCAGGGCTTTCGATCGTGACGCTGGTGTTTGAAGACCGCACCAACGTCTATTTCGCGCGGCAATTGGTCAGTGAACGGCTTTCCGAGGCGCGCGGGAAGTTTCCCGAAGGCATCACGCCGACACTCGGACCGGTATCCTCGGCGCTGGGAGAAGTCTATCAATACACCATCGAGAGGCCGGACGACGGCGAACGCGTATTGAGCAAGGCAGAACTGGTAGAGCGCCGGATCGTGCAGGATTGGGTGGCGCGGCCGCTGCTGCGCTCCATTCCGGGGGTGGCGGAGATCAACTCCACCGGCGGCTACGTCAAGCAGTACCAGGTTCTGGTGGATCCCTTCCGGTTACGCTATTACGGCGTCACCATTCAGGACGTCTCGCACGCGCTCGCGAGGAACAACGCGAACTCGGGTGGCGGCATTTTGCCGCGCGGCGCGGAGCAGTACCTCATTCGCGGCGTCGGCCTCATCCGCGGCCTCGACGACATTCGCACCATCGTGCTCAAGGAGGTCGGCTCCACGCCGGTGTTCATCCGTGACGTGGCCGAGGTGAAGTTCGGCGAAGAGGTTCGTTACGGCGCGATGGTCAAGGGCGGCTACACGGAGGCGGTGGGCGGCATCGTGATGATGATCGCGGGAGGAAACGCCAAGGAGGTGGTGAGCCGCGTCAAGGCTCGCGTGGCTGAGATCAACTCTCGCGGGATGCTGCCGGAGGGCTTGCGGATTGTGCCCTACTATGACCGCTCCGAACTGGTGGACGCCGCGCTGCACACGGTGATCAAGGTACTGATTGAAGGCGTCGTGCTGGTGGTGGTGATTCTGTTTCTGTTCCTCGGTGACCTGCGCAGCAGCCTGGTCGTCATTGCGACGCTGGTGCTGACTCCGCTGCTTACGTTCATCGTGATGAATCACGCCGGTCTTTCGGCGAACCTGATGTCGCTCGGCGGCCTCGCGATCGCGATCGGACTGATTGTCGACGGGTCCGTGGTGGTGGTGGAAAACGTGTTCGCCAAGCTCAGCCATCAGCGCTCCGGCAACAAGCTCCGGATGGTATTCGAGGCAGTGAAGGAGGTCGGCACGCCCGTAATCTTCGGCATCAGCGTGATCATCCTGGTATTCCTCCCGCTGATGACGCTCGAGGGGATGGAGGGGAAGATGTTCTCTCCGCTTGCCTACACCATCGCCATCGCGCTCGCGATTTCGCTGCTGTTGAGCCTGACGCTATCCCCGGTGCTTTCGTCCTATTTGCTGAAGGGCGGCGGCGAGCATGACACGCTGCTGGTGCGGATGCTGAAGAAGCCTTACGTTTACGTTCTCCGCGCGGCGCTGCACAACGAGAAGAAAACCATCGTATTGGCCCTTGCGTTGTTCGTGGCGGCGGCGGCGCTGTTTCCCTTCCTCGGAACTTCGTTCATACCGGAGATGAAAGAGGGGTCCATCTCTCCCAACATCGATCGCGTTCCGAATATTTCGCTCGACGAATCCATCAAGGTGGAGATGGAGGCGCTGCGCATGGTGCGCTCCGTCACCGGGGTCAAGAAGGTGGTCTCGCGCCTCGGGCGCGGAGAATCGCCCGCGGACGCCGCGGGTCCGAACGAAGCCGACGTCATCGCCTCACTGAAACCTCGCGAGGAATGGCCGAAAGGATGGACGCAGGACACCATTGCCGACGAAATCCGCAACCGGCTTCTGAAAATACCGGGAGTGAATCTGGTAATGGCCCAGCCGATCTCCGACCGCGTGGATGAACTGGTGACCGGGGTTCGCGCGGACGTCGCCGTGAAGCTGTTCGGCGACGATCTGAACGTCCTTGTGGAGAAGGCCAACGCGATCGGGAAGGTGGCGAACGCCATTCGCGGCGTGCGCGATACCAGGATCGATCGCGTCGGCGGGCAGCAGTATTTGAACATCACCATTGACCGGCAGACAATCGCCCGCTACGGGCTGAACGCCTCCGACGTGCACGACGTGATCGAAACGGCCATCGGCGGTAAGGCTGCCACGGAGATCTACGAAGGCGAGCGGCGCTTTCAGGCCGTGGTCCGGTTTCCGGTGTCGCTGCGGAACAGCGTGGAAGAGATCAGGCGGATCGTCCTCGAGACGCCGGCAAACGGCAAGGTGATGCTCGAAAGCCTGGCCGACATCCAGGTGGTGGAAGGCCCGGCGCAGATCAACCGCGACATGGCAAAACGCCGCATTGTCGTCGGAGTCAACGTACAGAATCGCGATCTGGGCGGCTTCGTGGAGGAGTTGCGCGGAGAGGTGGCGCGACGCGTCCCGCTTCCCGCCGGCTACTACATCGAATGGGGCGGGCAGTTCCAGAACATGGACCGGGCGCTGCGGCATCTGAAAATCATCGTGCCCATCACGATCGGCGCGATTTTCTTTCTGCTGTTTCTGTTGTTCGGCTCCCTCCGCTTCGCCGCGCTGATCATCACGGTGCTGCCGTTCGCTTCCATCGGCGGGGTGGTCGCGCTGTACCTCACCGGCGAGTACCTCTCCGTCCCGGCGTCGGTCGGATTCATCGCGCTGTGGGGAATTGCGGTGTTGAACGGCGTGGTTCTCGTATCCTGTATTCGAAAACTGCGGGAGGGAGGGCTCGATCAAAAACGCGCCGTGGTGGAAGGCGCGCTCATGCGATTCCGCCCCGTGATGATGACCGCCACGGTGGCGGCCCTGGGATTGGTGCCGTTCCTGTTCGCCACCGGCCCGGGGTCGGAAGTGCAGCGCCCGCTGGCGATTGTCGTAATCGGCGGCCTGTTCACTTCAACGCAACTGACGCTCATCGTAGTCCCCACTATCTACCGGCTGTTCGAGGGCAAGGGACCCGTGGAGAGCGCCGCCGGCGAGGCCGAGGAGTTTGCTTCCATTGCGCGATGAAGCAGGCTCTCCGCCGAGGCGGAGCGCGTGGTACATTCCAAGGGAAACCATCCCCATGCGAATGTCCGGCGGAGTCATGTGGATAGCGGTGCTGTTAGCGATGGCTGTGTGCGCGGGCGCGGAGACCGGAGCACGGAAGCCCGTACGCAAGGCACCGCCCGCACTCAGTGTCCAACGCCGCATCGACACGCTGCTCGGAACCAAGGCGGCGCGCAACGCGCAGTGGGGGATTCATGTGGTGAGTCTGAAGACCGGCCGCGTGGTGTACGAACGTAACGCCGGCGAGCATTTCGCGCCGGCCTCGAACGCGAAGCTGTTCACCACCGCGCTCGCCTTGTCGCGCCTGGGTAAGGATTACCGTTTCGCCACCACCGTGCGCGCGGACCAAAATCCGGACGCCGCGGGGCGCATCGAGGGGGATCTCCGCCTGGTAGGCGGGGCCGACCCCACATTCTCCGGCAGAGCCTATCCCTACCGCAAGGACGATGATGCGCCGAATCCGCTCGAGCCCGTCGAATTGCTTTGCAACGCGATTCTTGACCGCGGGGTTCGCGTCATCAGCGGCGACATCGTTGGCGATGACAGGCTGTTTCCCTATGACCCCTACCCGGAAGGTTGGACCGTCGATGACAGCACCTGGGAATACGGCGCTCCCGTGAGCGCGCTGGTGTTTAGCGACAACGCGTTCACCCTCGTGGTGCGGCCGGCCAGGGAAGTGGGTGGGCCCGCTCGAGTGATGCTGAGCCCTCCTGCGCTCCCCCTTGTCATCGACAATCAGGTAACCACGGTGGGAGACGGCGATGTTTCGGACGTGCAGGTGAACCGGCTGGCAGGCTCGCGCGAGGTGCGCATCACCGGAAAACTGCGATTGCAGAGCAAAGGAGTGCGGCAACTGCTGGCGGTGGACGATCCGGCGCTCTATGCGGCGTATGTCCTCCACGACGAACTGACGCGGCGCGGCGTGCGGATTGACGGGGTTCCCGTGGCCCGCCATCGCTGGTCCGCGGAGGAGCCGTTTGGTCCAAATGAAGGCGTGGAACTCGCGCGGCGGGAATCGCCTCCGCTTTCCGAGGTGGCGCAGGTGGTAGACAAGGTGAGCCAGAACCTGCACGCCGAGATTCTGCTGCGCGAGGTGGCTCGAGTGCGCCGAAAGGATGCCACGAGGGAAGCCGGGCTGAAAGAGATGAAGCAGTTTCTTGACGAAATCGGGGTGCCCCCGGATGCCTGTCATTTCGAGGACGGTTCCGGGTTGTCGCGGCGGACGCTGGTGACCCCCGCGGCGATCACGCGTCTGCTCGTCTACATGGATAGCCGCGAGCATGACGGATGGGACCGGATGTTGCCGGTTGGGGGAGAGGACGGCACCCTCGAATCGCGGTTCGAAGAGGCGCGCCTCGCCTCGGCCATTCATGCCAAGACCGGAACGCTTTCCACGGCAAGCGCGCTGTCGGGGTACATCACCACCGGCCGCAAAGCGCGGCTCGCGTTTTCCATCATTGCCAATGGCTACACCCTGCCATCTTCCGAGGTGCGCCGGGTGATTGATAGAATTGGATTAGCGTTGATTGATTGGGAAGGGAACTGATTCATATGCCCATCTTTGAATATGCATGCGACGAATGCGGGACGAAGTTCGAGAAGCTGGTGCGGCGCGCCGAAGACGCCGTCGAGTGTCCGAAGTGCGCGTCCAACCACCTGACACAGCAGCTCTCCACGTTTTCCGCCCACGCGAACGGTTCGCCGGCGCGAAGTGAAATGCCTCAATGCCCCGGCGGGATGTGCGGATCCCCGGATTTCTGCGGCCGGAACTGACGCCGGCATAGACAATGGACGAACGCGATTTCTTTGTTGAGTCGAGAACCACAAAGGCGATTGACCTGGTCTGTAGTTTTTGCCGCGGCAAGGATTCTTACGAACTGCCTTGGGTGGTTCGCAAGAAGAAAGGCTCGGTTCCGCGCGGAGCCGATGAGCGCGACCGGGCGAAGTTCGCCAAGATGCAGAGCTACATGGTGCTGGCCCAGGACAAGGTGTCCTGCAAGCGCTGCCGCAAGCCTTTCGACGTATCGGGAACCAAGACCATCGCTTTCTTGACCGAATAGCCCGGCGGGAGCGGAATGCGGTTCCACTTCCACCGGCTGCGCTTCGAGATGGAGGCACGCGATCGCGTGTATCTGCCTCCGGGCAAGGCGGGAAATGTGCTCCGCGGCTCCCTGGGCCTGATGCTACAGGCCGTCGATAGCGCGGCTTATGAACGCTTATTCGCCCCTCGCGCCGCCGGCGGCCCCAGCGGCCTGTCTGATGCGCCGCGTCCTTTCGTATTTCGCGTAGCGGCGCTCGAGGCGGGACTGCGGGTCGCGCCAGGAGAACGCTTCGCCTTCGCAATGAACCTGTTCGAAGAGAGCGGGGAATCCGCCGGCGCCTTTGCAGCCGCGTTTGATCGCCTGGGGCGGGAGGGTCTTGGTCCCGGCCGGGGTAAGGCCGCGCTGACGAACTGGCAGCAGCAGCCATCCTGCGTGGACCTGTCCGAACACCCTGAAATCCTCCATCGCATCGGAGTGAGATTCATTACCCCTACGGAGATCAAGGGAGACGGAGGATTACTGCGGGAGCCGCTCTTCGGCATCCTCATGGCGCGCATCCGGGACCGCATCAGCACGCTGCGCGCGCTCTACGGGGCGGGTCCGCTGGAGATGGATTTCCGCGAGTTCGCCGAGCGCGCCGCCGCTGTTCGCCTCTCATCCTGCGATGTACGGCATGTGGAAGCCGAGCGCCAAAGCACCCGTACCGGCCTGCGTCACCCTCTGGGAGGCTTTGTGGGAACTGCCGCCTACGAGGGGGATTTGGCGGAGTTCCTTCCCTTCCTGCGGGCGGCGTCGCACACCGGCGTCGGGCGGCAAACCGTTTGGGGCAAAGGGGAAATCGCGATCCAGTGACCCCGGTCACGGTTTGGCGCGACGGTTGCTCCTAGAGTGAAAGCATGGGCACGCAGAAAAAAATGCTGATCCGCCGGACCTCCCCGGACGTGTCCCAGACGGTCCGGAGGACTGTGCAGGGCCTCTTCTTCCTGCTGAATCTCTGGATCGGGACGCAGTTCTTCTTCTTCGTGCGCGGGATGGAGACCGGTAGCGGAGGATGGACCCGCCCGCCCGGCGTGGAGGGGTGGCTGCCCATCGCCGGAATGATGAACACGAAGTACTTCCTGCTCACCGGCGAAGTTCCGGGCGTCCATCCGGCGGCCATGTTTTTGTTCGTTGCCTTTGTCGGCATGAGCCTGCTGCTGCGAAAAGCCTTCTGCGGCTGGCTTTGTCCCGTCGGGGCCGTTTCCGAGCAGTTGTGGAAACTCGGCCGCGAAACCTTCCGCCGCAACTTCGCTCTGCCCAAGTGGATCGACATTCCCCTCCGGGGGTTGAAATACCTGCTGTTTGGATTCTTCGCCTACGCGGTGGCGGGCATGGACGCATCGGACCTGCGGGCGTTCCTCCACTCCCCCTACGGGGTGTTGGCCGACGTGAAGATGCTCGATTTCTTCCGCAACCTGAGCGTCACCGCCGCGATTGTGCTGATCGCGCTGGTGGTGGCGTCGGTGTTTGTGCGCAACTTCTGGTGCCGCTATCTCTGCCCTTACGGGGCGCTGATGGGCTTGGCCTCGCTGCTGAGTCCGCTGCGCATCCGGCGCAATGAGGAGCGCTGTATCGATTGCGCCAAGTGCGCCAAGGCCTGTCCGGCGAACCTGCCCGTGGACACGCTGGTGCAGATCCGGTCGGCGGAATGTCTCGGATGTCTGGAATGTGTCGCGGTGTGTCCGGCGGAAGGCGCGCTGGCGATGGCGGCTCCGAGGCGCCGCGAGGTGACGCCGTGGGTTATGGCGGCGGCGATCGCCGTGCTGTTCCTCGGCGTCGTGGGGTTCGCCAGGATCAGCGGACACTGGGAGGGAACGGTGCCCGAGATGGTCTACCGGCGGCTGATTCCGGCTATGGCGGAGTTGGGGCATCCCTGAGCGCAAGCAATCCCCGCCGCAGAGCGGCACGAATGGCCTCCGGCGCGTGGCCCGCATTGGGTGATTCCAGAACGGCGCGGGTGGCTTCATCCACGGGCGCGGTTCCCACCCATGATCCCGGGGCTCCCAGAACCACGGTTTGCGAACCTTCCCGGAGAACGGTGAGTCCCGCCGCCGCTTCGAACTCCGCCGCTGCGCTGGGCTGCAGCAGGTAATCCTCCACCCCAAAGATCTCTTCGATGGCGGCTCGCGTGATCTCTCCCCAGCGGTCGGCCGCTACCTCGCGTTCGGCGTGCCAGGCTTCGCCGGCGGCGGCATGTGCGACAACAGTGATTCCTTGGCGCGTGCCGTGCAACTCGCGGCGGTTGGTGCTGAGTTCCAGCACTTTGAGGTCCGGCGTGTGGATTGGCGGGCGCCCGCTGGTCCAGGAAGCAAAGATAACCGCCTTCCCCGCCGGCGTGAGGTAGGAAGGAGCTTCCGTCGCAATGCGCCAGGCGAGTTCGTCTCCCCGCACGCCGCCATGGAGGTAGGTTTCGATGGATGCGCCCCGCGGATTTGGGTAGTAGGGCGGCTGCGAAAGGATCACGTCGAACCGCTCGCCGCGCACCGGAGCAAAGCCGTCTCCGGCGAGGAACTCGACATTATGAACGCCGTTTAACGAAGCGTTGAGCTTCGCCACCGCCACCGCGCGCGGGTTGATGTCGGTTCCCACCACATGGGCGGCCGTGCGCGCCAGCAGAAGCGCCAGGGTTCCCGCGCCGCAGCCGAGATCGAGCGCGCGCCGCACGGGGCGGGTAGGGCATCCGGCCTGATAGAGAATTGCAGTGGTTTCGCCCGCTCCCATGACGGCTTCCGAATGCCCGTCCAGATAGTCGCTGAACACGTAGAGCCCGCGCACTAGCCGCAAGTGGAACGGCGCCGTCAGTTTGCCGCCGTCAGTCAGCAAGAGCCCGCACTCCAGCACGGCGCGCAGTAATTCGGGTCCCAGCGCGGCTTCAGCCTCACACGCGGGGGTGGGAATTGCGCAAAAGAAAAGACGCAGCAGCACTGCCGCGGCATCATCCCGGAACTGCGCCTCGCGGGACGGTGTGAGCGGGCGCCGCAGGTTGTCCGGCTGTTCGGTCATGTGGCGGAGAAAGACGCGGTCGATACCGCGGGATCTCCATCGCGAGGCAAGCGCGGGTCCGGGGTTCTTTCGTAAGTTCGATACGTCGGGCAACGGCACTACTTTCCGATGGTACCGAAGTCCGGCTCTCAGTCCTCTCCGGACGCCTCATCGGCCTCCGTAAGTGCAAGAATATAGGTGCGGCATGCCAGCGCGCTTCCAAGGTCTGAAGACTCTCGATCAGATCCACGATGCCATCATTGCTTCGGATCTGGACGGAACCATCACCTCCTGGAATGCCGGCGCCGAACGGCTCTACGGCTACAGTGCCGATGAGGCTGTGGGGGCGAATATCTGCATGTTGCATTTTCCTGAGGATTGTCCGTCCATCCGGTCCTCGGCCTTCGATCTGCTCCATGACCGTGACATGGTGGAGATCGAACTGCGAAACCGCCACAAGAGCGGAGAGGAGATCTTCGTCGACTCGCGGATCTCAGCCCTTCGCGACAAGAAGGGCAGGCTGGTGGGACACTTGAGTTGCTCGAACAACATCACCGTTCGAGTGAAGGCGGAGAATACGCTCCGGTTGAGCCGGGAGCAGTTGCAGAACCTGGTGTCGAGTTCACCCGGGCTTTTGTATAGCTGCACGGCCACATACCCTTTTGCAGTCACATTTCTCGGGAATAACGTGGAGCGGGTGCTCACCTTCACGGCGAGCGAACTCGAACAGAACCCGGAGTTGTTTTTCAGCCAGGTACATCCGGAGGATTCGGAACGGATGATTGCCGCATCTTCTCGCGTCGTCGAACTCGGATCCATGGTCGAGGAGTACAGGTTCCGAATTCGCGACGGATCTTACCGGTGGCTGCGCGATTCGGCTAAGTTGGTTCCGGGCGACGGTCAAAGGCCGCCGGAGATTGTCGGCTACTGCGAGGACATTACCGAGGCCAAGCAAGTGGAGGAGACCCGCCGCGAGCAGGAAAAACTGTCAGCAATGGAGCACGCCCTCCTCACCACGTTGGACGGGGAGCGCAGGCGTTTCTCCAGGGAACTGCATGACAACCTCAATCAGGAACTGGCAGCCGTGCTGATGGACTTCGCGTATCTCGAGAACAATCCAAAGGTGGCCGCGGAGTCGCTTCACAAGTTTCTCGAGGATTGGACCCAGCGCGTCACCAGGCTGACGCAGGTGATCCATGACATGGCGACGCAACTTCATCCTTCCCGGCTCGAGCACTTGGGTCTCGATCGTGCTCTGCGCGGAGAGTGTTCCGTGCTCGCCTCCCGCACGGGGATCGCCATCGAATTCAGCAGCGTCCGCCTCCCCGAAAGATTCCACCCGGACGAAGAGCTTTGCCTGTACCGCGTGGCGCAGGAATGTTTGCGGAATATCGTCCGGCATTCGCAGGCTACTCAGGCAAGCATTTGCCTGCGGGGAATGGAAGGAGGGGCAAGCATGATCATCGAAGACAACGGCCGGGGATTCGATCCGGACTCGCTTCCTCCAGACCGTCTGGGCATTCGCGGCATTACCGAGCGGGTCCGGCTGGCAAGGGGGACGCTTTCTCTGGACTCCGCGAACGGACACGGGACGCGGGTCGAAGTCTGGATCCCCATCTCCCGGACCAGACCAGCCGAGGACGGCGGCGGCGCTGCCTGAATCCTGACGGCCCGGCGGAGCATCTCAAAAACAAAAAACATGAGTTCCCGGCAATCTCCCTAATCCGGACTGGAGATTGCGGTATTATGGACTCAGAGGGGCAATGGCACTCCCGATCGCCGCACCGAACTTCTGGAGCACTCACACTACGTCTCTGCTCTCCGCCATCGGCAATACTCCACTCATCAGGCTGGAGCGTATCGCCGCCGGATTGCCGGGAGTGGAGATCTACGGGAAGGCCGAGTTCCTCAATCCCGGCGGCTCGGTAAAAGATCGCCCCGCGCTCAACATGATCGTGGATGGGGAGCGCACCGGCAAGCTGACGCGCGAGCGGATTCTCCTCGATTCCACCAGCGGGAACACCGGCATCGCCTATGCCATGATCTGCTCGGCTAAAGGCTATCGCGTCAAACTGTGCCTGCCGAAGAACGCCTCCCACGAGCGCAAGAAGATTCTGAAAGCGTTCGGGGTGGATATTGTATTTACCGACCCGGCCGAGGGCTCGGATGGCGCCATTCGCAAGTGCCGTGAGATCTACGAAACCGACCCGGACATCTACTTTTACCCGGATCAATACAGCAATCCGGCCAACTGGAAAGCGCATTTCGAAACCACCGGGCCGGAGCTGATCCGCCAGACCGAAGGGCGCATCACGCACTTTGTCACATCCATGGGGACCAGCGGGACGTTCGTAGGCACAACGCGGCGGTTGAAGCGCGACGTTCCCGCCGTCCGCTGCGTTTCCGCGCAGCCCTCGTCGGGCTTTCATGGCCTGGAAGGGCTCAAGCACATGCCGACGGCGATTGTCCCGGCCATCTACGACAAGGACCTCGCCGACGATAACATCTGGCTCGACACCGAAGACGCATACGCCATGGTGCGGCGTCTGGCGCGCGAGGAGGGCCTGCTGGTGGGCATCTCCGCCGGCGGCAACGTGGTGGCGGCGCGCAAGATTGGCGAGGAACTGGCGCGAAACAGGCAGAAGGGCGTGATCGTGACCGTGCTCTGCGACGGCGCGGCGAAGTATCTGAGTGAGCCGTTCTGGGAGCAGGAAGACTAGCGCTACACTACAAGATGATCCAAATTGAGAGACAGGCCTGGGAGACAATGGTGGCGCATGCGCGCGCGGCCTACCCGCGCGAATGCTGCGGAGCCATGCTGGGCGTGGAAAAGGATGGAACCCGGCGGGTCAGCATCGCCCGGCCCATGCGCAACGCCTTTGAAGGAGCGCAGGAAGACACGTATGTTCTCGACCCCGCCGAGCAACTTCAGGTGGAAAAGGAAGCGCGGGCGCGGGGTTTGAGCGTCCTCGGCATCTTTCACTCGCATCCTGATTGCGATGCCTACTTTTCGCGGCGCGACCTCGAGAATTCCTGTCCCTGGTACTCCTTCGTGGTGCTGTCCGTGAAGAAGGGCGAATTCGATCACGCGAACAGTTTTCTGCCGAACTTCGAACAGACCGCGGCGGAGAAAGAACAGTTAGAATATTCGGTTTAGCAGGTTTAGATGACATGGCAAAGATTCTCATACCCACTCCATTGCGTCACTTTGTGAACGGACAGGACGCCGTCGAAATCGCCGGCGGTACCGTAGGCGAGTGCCTGGAAAAGCTCACCACGGATTTCGGCGACCTGCGCAAGAATCTCTTCAACGACGAGGGAAAGCTGCGCAGCTTCGTAAACGTGTATCTGAACGACGAAGACATCCGCTACCTGGACAAGACGGCCACCGCGGCCGGCGATCGGGATACCATCTCCATCGTTCCATCGATTGCGGGAGGACGTTAATGGCGACAACGGCAGTACCGGTTGCGCTTTCGAATGAAGAGGTGTTGCGCTACAGCAGGCACCTGATCCTGCCCGAAGTGGGCATGGACGGGCAGCTAAAGCTGAAGGCGGCGCGCGTGCTGTGTATTGGGGCGGGCGGCCTTGGCGCTCCGCTTGGAATGTACCTCGCCGCCGCCGGCGTGGGCACCATCGGCATGGTGGATTTCGACGTCGTCGATCGCACCAACCTTCAGCGCCAGATCATCCACGGCACCAAGGACATCGGCCGTAAAAAGCTCGATTCGGCCGCGGAGACGATGCTCGACATCAATCCGAACGTGAACATCGAGCGCCATGAGGTGGCGCTCTCGAGCGAGAACGCGCTTGAGATCATGAAGGACTATGACGTGGTGGTGGATGGAACCGACAACTTCCCCACCCGCTACCTGGTCAACGACGCCTGCGTGCTGCTCGGCATCCCGAACGTCTACGGCTCCATCTACCGTTTCGAGGGCCAGGCCTCGGTGTTCGCCACCAAGGATGGACCCTGCTACCGCTGTCTCTATCCGGAACCTCCTCCTCCGGGCCTGGTTCCAAGCTGCGCCGAAGGCGGCGTGCTCGGCATTTTGCCCGGGATGATCGGCATCGTGCAGGCAACCGAAGCGGTGAAGCTGATTCTCGGCAGGGGAGAAACGCTCATCGGCAGGCTGATGCTGTATGACGCGATGAACATGAAGGTCCGCGAGATGAAGCTGCGGAAGAGTCCCGAGTGCCCCATCTGCGGGCCAAACCGTTCCATTCACGAACTAATCGACTACCACCAGTTCTGCGGCGTTCCCAAGCACCCGGCTCAGCCGGAGCCCGTTGCGGCGGGCGGGGAGATTGACGCCGTTGGCCTGAAGGAACTCCTCGACCGCAATCACAACTTCGTGCTGATTGACGTGCGCGAGCCGCACGAATACCAGATTTGCCGTATCCCCAATGCGAAGCTCATCCCGCTCGGCGAACTTCCCAGGCGCGTGCGCGAACTCGATCCCACTGCCGAGTACGTCATTCATTGCAGGAGCGGCGTGCGGAGCGCGAAGGCGTGCACGGTTCTACGGGATGCGGGCTTCCGCAGCGTGCGCAACATGGCAGGTGGCATTCTCGCCTGGAGCGACAAAGTGGACCCGTCGGTTCCGAAATACTGAACTTCCTGTGAGCCCGCTCTCAGGCGAACACGTGCCGCTTCGCGGTCCACTTCGCTTTCAGATACTCGCCCATGTCCAGCGATCCGGCCATCGTATCACCGTCCAGCTTTCCAGTGAAGCGGTAGGAAAGCGCCGCTCCGTGAGCCTCTGATACGAAGCTGGCAATTCGCACATCGGCGCCTTCGATCGTCCCCGACAGGTCGCGCGAGACGAAGTCTCCCTGGTGCGTTCCCACCAGGCGGTTGCCCTCCTGCTGTACGTGAAGGATATGTTGAGAACTTCCGGCCGTGAACTGGAGGTGGACCTCCCACTTCCCGCTGAGATTCCCCGCCGGCGCCGCCGGAGCCTCCTTTTTCTTCGGAGCGCGATGAGCCGAGAGCACCTCGTGAATCCGCTCCCCGACAATCCTGTCCTCGCCCGGCGACATCATGTACGCCGTGATGGAGATGCCGGTTTCATTCGACTGCCGGCCGCGCCTTCTCCCGCCTCCGCCGCCGTTGAGCGCAATGCGGGGTTCGCCCTCGTAGAGAATGCGCGCCACCTCTTCCCCGGTGATCCCCAGCTTATCGGCATCCCAATTGATGCTCAAATTCGGGCTGTGGTTGGACAATTCGCGCGGCTCGCGGATGCCTGACTTCACACCAGCCACCTTCTCGGCCTGCGCGCCGATGTTCCTCATCCACGACATCCACATCTCCATCTCGGCCTTGTGGTCGCGCTTCATCCACATCTCGATGGCCGCCAGCATGCCGATGGCTTCTTCCTTGCCCACTTTCATGGTGCGCCCGTGGCCGTGGTGCGGCGCGCTCGACATCCATGCCGCCTGCACCAGGTCCTTCCTCCCCAGCAGCAACCCGGCGCACTGCGGACCGCGGATGCACTTGCCGCCGCTGTAGCCCACCAGTGTCGCTCCCCGCTGCAGGTGCACATTGGGAACCGTCAGCATTTCCGCCGCCGCGTCCACCAGCACCGGCACGTTCTTCTTCTTCGCGATGCCGTATATGGCGTCGTAGGGTAGCGGTCCGCTTTCCGCCCGCGGCCCCGCGAACACGTATACCATTGCGGCCTTCGGACCGAGAGCCGCCTCATATTCCGCCGCGTCGCCCGCTTCGATGATCCGCACGCCCACCGAACGCACCGCCTGGTCATACACGTTGCGCGAATGCTTCGGGATGATCACTTCGTCTTTTTCGAACCCCCTCAGATCAGGGACACGAACGTGCAGATCCGGATTGCCGCCGGTGACGCAGGCCGTCGTCGCATGAGCCAGACCAGCCGCGCATCCCGAACTCACCATCCCCCACTCGGCGCCCGTCAACTCCGCCAACCGTCTCCCGATCCCCTCCGCCAGTTCGTCAAGCTGCACGAAGTGATGCGCCGCCGCTTCCTTGGCCGCGCGCACTTCCGGAAGTTCCAGCGACCCGCCGACAATTGTCAGCGTGCCCCGGCAGTTGATCACCGGCCGGACCCCGATCGACTGGTAGATCTGATCCGGACTCACATGGAGGTTGCCCACCGTGGCCGCCGCCGGCGCGCCCAGCGCCTCCCTGCCCTTCATCAGTCCGGGAATGGCCGCGAGCCACCCCGCACGTTGAATCATTTCCCGGCGGCTCAACCCGCCCAGGTATTTGTGGAAAGCGCTCTTTACGGAGTGGATCACGCGAAAACCTCCTAAGTTCCATCACATCACAATTCGCCGGTCTGCTGTTCCTTCAGCCCTTCAGCCACTTATCAAACCACGCGAACGCTTCCTTCTGCATCTCGAGGTCGAACTTGTGCGGCCCGTCATGGAAGCTTGCCCGGTAGCGGTCCGCGGAGCCGGCCTTCTTGTACACCGCTGTCAGAATCCGGTCCGCCCGCTGCATCTCGGGCATGGTGAACAACTGATCCTGCCGGTTATTCAGAACGAGCACCGGATTCGGCGCGCCCAGGCCCAGAATCTCCGGATAATCGAGGTCGCGCGAGAGGCCCGGGATGTAGACCATCCACGTGTGCGTGTAACACTTGTTCAACAGATAGTCGCGCCACGTGGTCATCATGCCCACGCAGCACGAACAGCGGATTCGTTCGTCGGCGCCAGTCAGCATCACCGTACGCAACCCGCCCCCCGATAGCCCGCCGCAACCCAACCGCGTCGCATCCACATCGGGCCGCGACGCCAGGTAATCGAGTGCCCGCCGGTCATCGAACACAAACACGCCCGGCCAGGTCATGCCCGCGCAGAACAGGCTCTTCGCGATCAGATGTTCGTGCCCTCCCGCGAACTGGTTGTAGCGCTGGATCTCCGCTTCGTCTTCCGGATTGGCCTCCACCAGGTTGTTGCGGATATTCCCAGGCAGGTCCGCCAGGCGCATCCGCCGGCTTCCGAACGTGAACGTGTCGTGCACCAGCACCACGTACCCCCGCTTGGCCAGCTCGTTCGCCCACGCCGCGCCTCCGTAATAATGCTCCTGGTGTTTCACCATCAACGGATGCGGATCTTTCGACATCTTTGTGATCTTGCGCAGGCCGAAGTATTTGTTCCCGCCATGGTCATGCAGCGCGACAACGCCCGGCAGTTTGCCGGTGGCGCCCGCGGGCTTCAGCACGAGCGCTTCCGTCGGAGGACCATAAGGAAGCTGCCAGTGCATGTGTTCGATGGACAATCCATCGAACTCGATGTGGTGCTGGATGACGGGAACCGGCGTGGCGGCGCCTCCCGGACCCAGCAGCGCCTCCCGGTAGCGGGCGCGAGCCACTGGCCGCCAGGAATCCACGTTGGTGAACATCGGCTGCCGGAAGGACAGGCGCGGCGGGTCCGCAACGGCGTGCGCCGCCCAATCGCCATACGCGCCAAGCATGTTCGGGGTCATGCATCTATCATTATTGAGCGGAGCGGCGGTTTGCAAACCATTGAGGATGGAATAGTGGTACCATCATCAAACGTACTAAGTATGTTTTGTTTTGGATCAGCGGGGCCTTTTTCCAACTACGGTCCTATTCTCACGTAGCCTTGGCTCCTCTATCCTTCTAATGGGTGCTATGCTAAGCCACTTACTGCCACGTAAGCCGGGGTTCCGCAGAGGTTTGTCTCTCCTTCTGCTCTCCGCCTCCTCCGCGTTCGCCGCAACGGTGACCGTACACTTCAACTCTCCCTACACTACCAGCAAGACGGTTGACCGCACGGTTGACGGTGGGACCAGTTGGTATCTCCAGGACCCCGGGCAGTTTAACTTCTCACTCGTGAGCGGCCCTAACGGGATTCCCTCACAGTTCTATACGTTCTGCATCGAGCCGCGGGAATTCCTTACACCCGGCCAAACG
>JADLBG010000615.1 GCA_020847895.1 Bryobacterales bacterium | reverse complement strand
TCAGCGACAGCGACATCACCGCCTATCGCGAAGACTACACCAACCCCGTCGTCAATAGCTCCGATTCGCACGATATGAGCAGGCGCTTCCCCGAGGGTCTGATTCAGGAAAAAATCCGCCAGTTGAAGTCTACCGTTCTGGGCGGGGAAACCCCTATCTTTCTCGTCCACCTCGACTACCGCAGCGACCGTTTGAACACCGCCTATCAAACCGGATTGCTCGAACTGGCCCTGGCCTCGGGTGGAGCCGCCGAATTCTGCCGCTCCCTGGCCGAGATTCCCGCCTCCATCGATAAGGTCATGGGCAATCTCCTATCCCACCAGAGCGTCGAGGTAGAATGGCAGCCTGGCAAGACTAAACAGGTGGATGTGGCCATTGACGCGCAAGGTCGCACCCTGCGCTTCCGCCCACGCCGCCAATTGGGAGCAAGAAAACGATGAACCGCTGGATTGTCGCCATTGTCCTCGCGGCGCTGGCCGGCGCCGGCATCGGCTACTGGAGGGGCGCCTCCATCCGTGCCAGGCTTGCCCAGGACGCCGCGCGTTTGCAACAGGCGGAAGCCGGTCTCCGTACCCGCCTCGAGGCCTCCGAAAAGGAGCGCGACTCGCTGCGCGCCGCCCAGGCTGCCGCCGCCGAACATCCGCCCGTGCCCCCTCCCGCTCCCCGGCCCAAGCCGAATGTCGATGAATCCACTACCCGTTACCAACTGGTTCAGATGCTCGAGGAGAGGACCCGCGAGTTGGAAGCCGCCGACAACTCCATCCAGCAGTTGCAGACCAAACTCTCCGAGATGGACGGCCGCATCACCCAGTTGACAGATCAGCAGAACCGCCTCCAGGCATCCGAGGTCGAACTGCGCGAGCGCCTTGACGCGGCGTCTAAACAGGCCGCCGACCTCGACCAGTTACTGAAAGCCCGCGAAAAGCGCCTCGCCGATGTCGAACTCACCAATCAGCAACTGCGCGGCAGGACGGATGATTCCGCGCGCCGGCTGGCCGGTTTACGCAAACTCTCCGGCGACCTCGAAGATCTCACGCAGCGCCGCGAAGCTTATATGACCAATATCCTCGGCCGCTACCGCGAGGCCACGGACCTCTTCCGCGCCATGTCCCTGCGCCTCGACAATCCACGCGAGTCCACCACCCTCTCGGGAAGCGACCTCTCGCGC
Source organism: Bryobacterales bacterium (assembly GCA_020847895.1). Classification (GTDB taxonomy): domain Bacteria; phylum Acidobacteriota; class Terriglobia; order Bryobacterales; family Bryobacteraceae; genus CADEFT01. Next base: position 6,378 of record JADLBG010000615.1, on the reverse strand, counting down.
ATCCAGAACGCCGTCAGCCTCGCCGAGGAAGACATGCGCCAGTTGCGCGCCCTCAACACCAGGGCGTCCCGCCTTCAGAAGGAAATGAAATCGGCCGCCCAGTAGTCTGCTCCGCGGGCGGAGCAGCGGACACCCATCTTGTTATCCGCGGACTGCAATTAATGGAAGGGCCGGTCTGATTCCCTGCCCGCGAATGACTTTGCAACGGACCAGTGATGTCCCGTTCGATGAAGTCGAGCTTTCTCCGGTGGCCACCGCTGCCGGCAGCCTATTTTGGACCCGGCTCCACATGTACCAGCACGTCGGCCACCCATTCCAGCCGGTCGCGAATCCGGCGCCGCACATCCCGGGCAATCTCATGGGATTCCCGCACGGTCAGGTCCGGATCCACTTCGAGATGGAGATCCACATGATACTGCAAGCCGGTCTTGCGCGCATAGCATTTCTCCACCAGCAGCACCCCCGGCGCCTCGCTGGCCACGCCGCGGATCTCCTCAATCAATGCCGGATCGGGCATCGTATCCATCAACTGAAGCGTGGAATCGCGCGCCACTTTCACTCCGAGGTAGACGACGATGATCCCCACGAGGATGCCGCCCACGTGGTCCGCCGCCAGAAAGCGCGACGGATCATACAGGGTCAGCCCCAGCGAACACAGCGCCACCACGCCGGAGAGAATGTCCACGGTGTCGTTCCATGCGTCCGCCCGCAACCCTTCGCTGCGCGTCTTGCGCGCAAAATGAAACTTTGAGGTGGAAAGCCCGGTCTTCATCAGGATGGAAAACACGAGCGCCCAGGCGGCGTAGGCTTGCGGGGGCGGATGGATTTCATGCATCTTGCCGGTGGCGTTGATGGAAATGCCCGCTCCGGCGACCGCGAGCATGATCCCGACCACGAAGCCGCTCAGGGTTTCGAGCCTCCCGTGCCCGTACGGGTGATCTTCATCCGCCGGACGCGCCGCCGCCGCAAGTCCGAACAGCACCACTCCGGAAGCCACTACGTCGCTCGCTGACTCCAACCCGTCCGCCAGCACCGAGGTCGACCCGGCCAGAACCCCGGCCGTGATCTTGATCAACGCCAGCAGCCCGCTGATGGTCATCGAAAGGATCGCGACCCGCGAGGCTGTGAGCTTCTTCCACATGTTCAGCGCTGGTTCGCCCTGAGGATCTTCTTCCGCAAGCGGATGGATTGAGGCGTTACTTCCACGAATTCGTCCTCGCGGATAAACTCGATCGCCTGCTCGAGGTTCAGCAACCGCGGAGGCACCAGCCGGATGGCCTCATCCGCCGTTGACGAGCGCATGTTCGTGAGCTTCTTCTCCTTGACGATGTTCACGTCGAGATCGTTTTCGCGCGCGTTTTCGCCGATGATCATCCCCTCGTACACATCTGTTCCCGGTGTGATGAAGATCTCTCCGCGCTCCTGCAAATTGAAGATCGCGTACCCGGTGGTCTTTCCCGGACGGTCGGCGATCAGCGACCCTGTCGGCCGCATCGGAATCTCGCCCTGCCATTCGATGTAGCCCGCAAACAGCGAGTTCATGATAGCCGTGCCTCTAGTGTCGGTGAGCATTTCACTTCGCAGCCCGATGATGCCTCGCGAGGGAACGTGGAACTCGAGCCGCACGCGTCCCGACCCGTGATTCACCATCTTCGTCATCTTGCCCTTGCGCGTGCCCATCTTCTCCATCACCGTCCCCACGAACTGCTCGGGACAATCGACGGTGAGTTGCTCCAACGGTTCCTGCACCTTCCCGTCGAGGGTCTTGGTGAGGATCTCCGGCTTACCCACCATCAGTTCATAGCCTTCCCGGCGCATCATCTCGATGAGGATGGCCAGTTGCAGTTCTCCGCGCCCCATCACCTTGAAGGCATCCGGGCCGCCCGCCTGTTCCACTTTCAGTGAAACGTTGGTCAGCAGTTCTTTTTGCAGGCGGTCGCGCAGATGCCGCGAAGTGACGAACTGCCCTTCCTTGCCGGAAAACGGCGACGTGTTGATGGTGAACGTCATCGCGATCGTCGGCTCGTCGATTTGCAGCGGCGGCAGCGGAGCAGGCGTTTCGGGATGGGATACGGTCTCCCCGATCGTGATCCCTTCCACGCCCGCGATGGCCAGCACTTGTCCCGGCACGGCCACCGTCTCATCCACGCGTTTGAGCCCCTCAAAGGAGAACATCTTCGTGATCCGCGTCTTTTGAATGGCGCCGTCGAGTTTGCAGATGCTCACCTCATCGCCCAGGCGCAGCGTGCCGCTCACCACCCGCCCGATGGCGAGACGCCCCAGGTACTCGCTGTAATCGAGGTTCGCCACCTGAAGTTGCAGCACTCCCTCGGGATCGCCCGCCGGGCCGGGAATGTTCTTCAGGATGGATTCAAACAACGGCCGCAGATCCGCCGACGAATCCTCGAGCGCCGTCTTCGCCACCCCGGCTTTGGCGTTCGCGTAGATGATGGGAAAGTCCAGTTGATCTTCGCTCGCATCGAGGTCGATAAAGAGGTCGTATACCTCGTTCAACACTTCCTGCACCCTGGCGTCGGGGCGGTCGATCTTGTTGATCACGAGAACCGGATTGAGCCGCGCCTCCAGCGCTTTCATCAGCACGTAGCGCGTCTGCGGAAGCGGGCCTTCGCTCGCATCGACCAGCAGCATCACGCCGTCCACCATCGTCAACGCCCGCTCCACTTCGCCGCCGAAATCGGCGTGGCCCGGGGTGTCGACAATGTTGATCTTCACGCCTCCGTAATGGACGCCCGTCGTCTTTGCCAGAATCGTGATCCCGCGCTCGCGTTCGAGAGCGTTGGAATCCATCACCCGCTCGGCGACCTCTTCGTTTGACCGGAAGATGCCGCTCTGGTGGAGCATCGCGTCCACCAGGGTGGTTTTGCCATGGTCGACGTGCGCAATGATAGCTATGTTGCGAATCGTTTCGTTACGGAGTTTCTGCATGCGGAATATCGTGTGGGAAATTCCATTGTCGCATGCGGCCCGAGCAGGCGTCTTTGCTCCGCGGCGCGCGGCGGTCTGCATTCCCGCCGCGCGCCGCGCCCGGCGTAGTTCCTACCAGTAGACTTTCAGCGCCACCTGCATCTGGCGCGGATTGTTCACCTGGCCGTTGACCACACCAAAGGCCGTCGAGTTCAGATTCGTGTTTCCCGTGTTGAACACTGTCCGGTTGAACATGTTGAACATCTCCCAACGGAAATCCGCGCGGAACGACTCTGTGATAGGAACCGTCTTCGCCATGCTGATGTTCTCGTTGAACTCCGGGCCTGTTCGATCCATAAAACGGTCCACTGCCGGATCGAACTTATCACCTTTTACCGGCGCGCGCCAGCGGAGATGGGACACGAGATGGGAGAGAGCGGGATGGGAAAACCCGCTCGCGTTAGTGAGGATGCCGGCGCGTCAGCCGCCGGTGGCGTCTCGAAGCTACCAGTATACTTTCAACGCCACCTGCATCTGCCGCGGGCTGTTCACCTGTCCGTTCACCACTCCGAACGACGTTGAATTCAGGTTTGCATTCCCGGTATTGAACACCGTGCGATTGAACATATTGAACATCTCCCAGCGGAAGTCCGCGCGGAAGGACTCCTTGATGGGGAAGGTCTTCCCCATGCTGATATTCTCATTGAAATCGGGAAACGCTCTTACTTTCGGGTTATAGCGCGTTGCGTCTCCGAACCGGTCGTTCGGTTGCGCGGGGAAGGCCGTGAGGTTTAGGAACTTGTCCACCGCGGGATCGAACTTATCCCCCTTGAGCGGCGCGCGCCAGTTGTCATAGCCGGATATCACGGGCCGGGTGAACGAGTTGAAGATGGGAAACGGATTGTTGCGCGAGAGGGCAATCGGGAAGCCGCTCGCATAGGTGAAGATGCCGCCCAGCCGCCAGCCTCCAAGCACCGCGTTCACCAGTCCGCCGCGGTTCAGGAGTTGCTTTCCCTTGCCGAAAGGCAATTCGTAAATGGTGGATAGCTTCAGGGAATGCGTTTGATCGAACTGGCCGATCGACTTCTCGAGGCGCCGGTTGTACTGATCCTGTGAGCCGGAGCCGCTGACGTCATAGTTATCCGAATCCGTAAGGATTTTCGAAAGCGTATAGTTCCACTGGAATGTCAGTCCCGAGGAATAGCGCCGTTCGGCTTTAATCACCAGGGCGTGATAGGTGGAATGCCCGCTCTTGTCCCCGCCTTGCGAACCCGTCACGACGTTCTGGTATTGCGGATACGGCCGCAATGCCTGGGCCACCGTGCGCACCAGTTGCACTTTCGGATCGGTGAAGTTGGCATAGGGAATCGGAATTCCCGCCGATCGGGCCGCCGCCGAAGTGATATCCCCGCGCAGCAGGTTCAGGGCTTGCGTTGTTCCAAAGCGGGTGATGAAATCGTTCAGATACGCCGTCGGCATCTGGTTGATGTTCACCAGGCCGGCTTGCAGATGGGAGCCGGTGGTGGCGTTGTAGCCCACTTCGAGGACAGTGTTCGAGGAGAGTTGCCGCTGAATGGATGCCGTCCAGAACAAGTTCTCCGGCGCCCGCGCCGCATCTCTGAGTTGCCAGTGATCGACGTCAAGATTGTTCTGGAAGGATGGATCGATCTGCGGCGGCAGTTTATATGGGGGGAGTCCGTTGTCGACGTTGAACAGCGTCGTGATGCCCTGATCGCCCGAGTTGAATGCGTACTGCCCGATGAAACCGGCAAAATGCCCGCTGCCGCTAACCACCGTCACTTTGCTGAACGAGCGTCCGAAACCGGCGCGGAAGACTGTCTTGTCACTCACGGTGTAGGCCAGTCCCGCGCGTGGGCCGATTGCTCCGTACCACCCGGGCACCAGGCTGCGAGTGTTTTCCCGCCCCGGTCCAAATCCGGCAAACCGCAGCGCCCCCGGATAGTTGTTCACCGCCGGGTTCGGGCGGTCCGGCGTGAAATCGGAATACTGGTCGCTGCCCTCTACGGGCGGCAGCGTAAACTCGTAGCGCAGTCCCAGATTGACAATCAGCTTGCGGTTCACCCGCCAATCGTCCTGGAAGTAAAAGCCGTGGTAGCGGTACAACTGCGCAACGAAGCGGTCCGTCTCCGTGCGCCCGCTGAAGGCGTCCCCCAGCAGGAAGGAAGCGAACGAAGATCCGCTATTGAAACTGGTGGCGCCGGGGATGGATGTGCTCAGGAAACTGAATCCAGCGCGACCGGCGATATCCTGCTGCCCGAAGCCATTGGCGCGCTGGCTTTGGAACGAGTAGCCCATCTTGAAGGTGTGGGTGCCGTGAATGTAGCTCAGGTCCTCCTTGATCGACCACAGCGGCTGTTCGGTGCCGTTGTCCGCGGTGGCGCCCCAGCCGCTGAATTCGGTGAACGTAATTCCCGGGAAGTTCACGTTGCAATCCACGGCGTTCTTGAGGCAGATACCCTTCGCCTTCCACCCGCCGCCCACGGCGGGAGAGAACGAGTCCTTCGAGAACAGGTTGCCTCCGATTGCAAGATGGTTCAGCATCCGCGGGGAGATTGTCCAATCGTAGGTGAGGCGGTGCGATTCGGTTTCGTACAACTGCGCCTGCCCATCCCAGAGAGGAACCGGCAATCCGGGAGGCCCGCCGGCGCCCACTTCCTGGCGATAGGACGTCCCGTTGTAGAAATAGCCCAGCTTGTGATTGGTGCTGATGGCATGGTCGAACCTCAGGCTGCCTTTGTCCTGCGGATTCAGGAGAGTTCCGGAAGTGGTGATGAAGTTGTTCTGCACATACCCAATAGTGCCGGGCACGCCTCCCCGATTCGGCTTCACCGTCTGGCCATACGGCAGCACGGACTTGGTGAAAGCGGCAAATCGGGACGTGGGGATCTGATTTCCAGCAAACGGCGTGCGCACGAATCCGCTGCCGCTCGGGTTCGGACGTGTGGTTGCCGGATCATAGATCTGGAGAAGGTTGTTGCGGCTGTCCACCCAGTTGCTGAAATCGCCGTTGTACATCTCCGGCGTGGGCACGCTCCTGATGGCGTCATTAGCGCCCACACGGTTGCGGAAGCCCTCGTATGCGACGAAAAAGAAAGTCCGGTTGCGGCCGTCATACAGCTTGGGAATCCGCACGGGGCCGCCGAAGGACGCCCCGAAATCGTTCTGCTTGTACACGGACCGCGTCTTGGCAAAGAATCCGCGCGCGTCCAGCTTTTCGTTTCTCAGGAAATCATAGGCCGATCCGTGCCAATCGTTGGTTCCGGACTTGGAAGAGAACGTCATCACACCGCCGCCGGCCTGTCCATACTCGGCTTTGAAGCCGTTGGTGTCCACCGCGAACTCCGTAATCGCTTCGAGGGAAGGCGTCGTGTAGGCAATCTCCGCCGCATCGGCCGCGCGGTTAGTGGTGACGGAAACGCCGTCGAGCGTGGC
>JADLBG010000614.1 GCA_020847895.1 Bryobacterales bacterium | reverse complement strand
GGAAGTACCGCTTGTCCAACCCGGCAACATAAAATACCGCCGCCGCCGTCATCATCAGCACCGCCGCCGTCCCCATGTCGGCCACAATCACGCTCCCCGCGAGCACGCTTAACGCCAGCGCCGCCGGCCCCACCGTGTGCTTCGTGTTGATCGCGTTCAGCCGCCTTGTCACGAACCACGCCAGAAAAATCACCAGCGCCGGCTTGGCGAACTCCGATGGCTGGATGCCTACCGTTCCGATATTCAGCCAACGGTGTGTCCGTCCATCGCGGAAATACGCCACCACCAGCAATCCCAGTACGATTCCCAGGGGAGCAAACGCCCACACCGGTCCGCCCAGGCTGTGATAATCCTTCCGTTTGAAATACATCAGCGCCAGGAACGACACCACTGCCCATCCCATTTGACGGAGCAGGAAATGCTGCGAGTCCCCGTACCGCACGCCCGCCATCACGCTCGAGGCGCTGTACACCATCACCATGCCGAAACACACCATCAGCACGATGGTAAGAAAAAGCACCCAATCCGTCTTGATCTGCTGGGCCATACTGCTCCGTATCGCGGGCTAGCGCTCCCGCCGGTTGGTTTCCACAATCTTAGCAACAAATGTTTTAAACATTCTTCCCCGATGTTCGTAGTTCTCGAACTGGTCAAAACTGGCGCATGCCGGAGCCAGCAGTACCGTATCTCCCGCCTTCGCCTGGGCCGCGGCGTACTCGACCGCCCTATCGAGCGTCCCGCAGCGCGCCACCGGCGCCGCGCTCCCAATCTCCGCGGCGATCTTCTCCGCCGCCGCGCCGATCAACAACGCCGCCCGCGCCTTCTCCTTTAACGGTCCGGCGAGCGGCGTGTAGTCGCTCCCCTTGTCCTTCCCCCCGAGAATAATCCACAGCCCTCCGTCGAATGCCGCAATCGCCTTCAGCGTGGCATCCACGTTGGTCGCCTTCGAATCGTTGTAGTAAGCCACTCCCCCCGTCTCGCGCACGAATTCGAGGCGATGCTCCACGCCTGGAAAGGTCCGTACCGCCGCGCGGATCCCCTCCAGCCGGGCTCCCGCAAGATGCGCCGCCGCCGCCGCAGCCATCACGTTCTCAATATTGTGCCGTCCGCGCAAGGGGATCTCCGATGCCGGCATCATCAATTCCCCGTCCCGGTAGATATGGCCGCCTTCCAGCCGCCATCCCGCCTCCGCGCCTCCCTCCACGCTGAACCATACCGGCGTCGATGCGATCCCCGCGGCGTATCCCTTCACCGTGGCGTCATCCGCGTTCAACACCGCCCAGTCCCCTGACTGCTGCGACTCAAACAAGCGCCGCTTCGCAGCCGCGTACGCCGCGAACGTATGATGCCGGTCCAGATGGTCCGGCGTCACGTTCACGCACACCCCAATTGCTGCCCGGAACTTCTCGATCGTCTCCAACTGAAAGCTCGACAGTTCGAGCACATTCCACTGATCCGCGCGCGACGATCCGATCATTCCCGCCGGAGCCAGACCGATGTTCCCGCCCACCTGGCAGGCGATCCCGCACTCCTTCAGCAAGTGCCCCGTCAGCGCCGTCGTCGTCGTCTTCCCGTTCGACCCCGTAATCCCGATCACCGGACCCCGCAGGAACCACGAAGCCAGTTCCACCTCTCCAATGACCTTCGCTCCATTCTTTCTCCCCGCCTCGATTTCCGGAAGATCCGCCGGCACGCCCGGCGACAGCACGATCAAATCGAATCCCCGGAACAACTCCGCGTTTTGCGCGAAAAACTCGACGCCCAACCTTCCCAACACAGGACCGGCTCCCGGAATCTGTTCGATCGGCCGGGAGTCGGCCCCCTGAGTGTGCGCTCCCTTCTCGACCAGGAGTTCGATGGCGGCAAGCCCCGACTTGCCGAGGCCCACCACCAGCACCTTCAAGCCTGCAAGATCCATCACCCCGCTACCTCAACTTCAACGTCGTCAGCGCGAACAGCGCCATCACCAGACCCACAATCCAGAACCGGACAATCACCTTCGATTCGTGCCATCCGATCGCTTCAAAATGATGGTGCAGCGGAGCCATCTTGAAAATCCGTTTCTTCCGCAACTTGTAGCTGCCCACCTGCAGGATTACGGAAAGGCATTCGATGACGAACACGCCGCCCACGAACAGCAGCAGAACTTCCTGCTTGATCAGGACAGCGATCGTCCCCAATCCTCCCCCGAGCGACAGCGAACCCACGTCCCCCATGAATACTTCCGCCGGATGCGCGTTGTACCACAGGAACGCCAGCGACGCCCCCGTCATCGCCCCGCAGAACACCGTCAACTCGCTCGCCCCCGGCAGGCGAGATAGATCCAGGTACGTGGCAAACTGCGCATGCCCGCTCGTATACGTCAACACCGTCATCGCCCCGGACGCGATGATCATCAACCCGATTGCCAGCCCGTCCAGACCATCCGCCAGATTCACTCCGTTCGCCGCCCCCACCAGCACCGTCTCCAGAAAGAGGAAATAGAACACGAACGCGACCGGATATGTCCAGGGACTCCCGAGCATCGAGTTGATCAGCAGGTTCGGCCGGTAAGACTTCACGAAAGGAATGTTCATCTCTGTGGAATACATCCCTTTGGCGTGCAGCACCAGCAGAAATATCCCCACCATCAGCGCCGCCAGCACCTGCAGCAGGAACTTGCCCCGCGCCGTCAGCCCCAGATTCCGCATCCGCTTCATCTTCGTGTAATCGTCGTAAAAGCCGATTGCTCCGAAACTCAACAACCCGAACAGCGCCACCCACACGTACGGATTCCTCAGATTGGTGAACAGCAGCGTCGGTACCACAATCGACACCACAATCAGCAGTCCGCCCATCGTCGGCGTTCCCGCTTTCTTCTGATGCGACTTCGGCCCGTCTTCCCGTATATGCTGCCCGATTTGAAAATCCCGCAGTTTCCGGATCAGCACCGGACCCAGCAGGATTCCCAGCGCCAGAGCCGTCAAGCTCGCCAGAGCCGTGCGGAACGTCACGTATCCGAACAGCCGGAACACGCTGATATTGGGAAACAGCCTTTCAAAAAACAGCCAGTAAAGCATCGATTACCCCAGCGCCCTTTCGATGGCGAGTTCCACGCGTGTGCCGCGCGAGCCCTTCCATAGGATGACATCCCCTTCGCGCGCCATCCCCTTCACAAATTCGCCCGCCTCCACCGGGTCTTCAAAAAAGTACGCGGCGCCGGCTGGAAGGCCCGATTCCACCGCGGCCTCCACGGCATACTTGGCCGCGCCGCGTATCCCAACGAGCACATTCGTTCCGCTCCTCGCGGCATAACGTCCAATCTCCCGGTGCAGGGGCTCGGACCATGCCCCTAGCTCCAGCATCTCTCCCAGCACCGCGATACGCCGCCTCGCCGGCGTATCCGCCAGCAGATCCAACATCGCCCGCGCCGCGTCCGGATTCGAGTTGTAGCAATCGTTGATGTGCACTATCCCGTTCTTCTCTACCCGCCTCCCCCGCATCGCCCCTGGCTCGATCGCCTTCACCACCTCTACAACTTGCTCCGGGCCGATCCCATACACCGACGCCACTGCGATTCCCGCAAGCAGGTTCGAAATGCCGTGACGGCCGGCCAGCCGGCTTTCCAATTCGACGCCGTCAACGCGAAAGCGCACCCCATCGAGAGAATACCGCACCTCTTCGGCCCGCACTTCCGCGCCCTCGGAAATTCCGTACGTCACCACGCGCCCTTTGCAGTGTTCCCCAAACCGCGCCACGCGCGAATCGTCCGCGTTCAACACCGCCACTCCGTCCGCCGGCAGCGCCTCGATCAATTCGCGCTTTGCCGCCGCCACTCCTTCCACGGAATCGAAGTTCTCCACATGCGCGTATCCCACGTTCGTCACCACGCCCACGCGCGGCTTCGCGATCCGCGCCAGCGCCGCGATCTCTCCCCCGTGGTTCATCCCCATCTCCACCACCGCGGCCGCGCTCTCCGCGCTCAGCCGCAGCAGCGTCAACGGCACTCCGACGTGGTTATTCAAATTTCCCACAGTCTTTCCCACAACCATCCGTACACCGAGCATCGCCGCGATCACGTCCTTCGTGGTCGTCTTTCCGGCGCTGCCCGTCACCCCAATCACGTCCTTCCCCCACTGCTCGCGCGCCCATGCACCGAGCGCCTCTAATGCCCGCTGCGTATCCTCCACCGCCAGCAGCGTCCATCCGGCCGGAGCCTCGGGCGGCGCGTGATCCACCACCGCCGCCGCCGCCCCTCTCGCGAACACATCCCCCAGGTAGGCATGCCCGTCGTGATTCGGGCCGCGCAACGCGAAAAACAGGTCTCCGCGCGCGAGCGTGCGCGAATCCACGCTCCAGCCCGTGATCTCCTCGCTCTCCTCCGGAACCGCCGCGCCAAGAGCCCCGGCGATCGCTCTGACCGAAAACTTCATTCCTGCTTCCGGCGGTAGCCGAACTCCCGCAATACCTCCCGCGCTCTCTCGCGATCATCGAAGCCTATCGTTTGATCCCGCAGAATCTGGTACGTTTCGTGTCCCTTCCCCGCAAGCAGGATCAGGTCTCCCGGCCGCGCCTCCTCCACCGCGAGGCGAATGGCGCGAGCCCGGTCGGCTTCCACAAGATGGGGCGTGTCATACCGGCGCAACCCCACCAAAGCGTCATTAATGATGTTCAGCGGATCCTCCGAACGCGGATTGTCCGACGTCAATACCACGAAGTCGCTCAACTCGCCCGCCGCCATGCCCATCAATGGACGCTTCGTTCGGTCGCGGTCCCCGCCGCAGCCGAATACCGTGATCACCCGCTTCGGCTTCAAGCTGCGCGCCACGCGGATTGCGTTCTTCAACGCATCCGGCGTGTGCGCATAGTCCACCACAAAGAGGAACGGCTGCCCTTCGTCCACACGTTCGAAGCGCCCTGCCACTGCCTCGCATTCCGCAATTCCCGCTGCAATCATTTCCAGTTCCAATCCGTATGAAATTCCCGCTCCGCACGCGGCCAGGATGTTGTACACGTTCACCTCGCCCACCAGCGAGGACCGCACCACCGCCTCCGCCCCCCGGTACCGCAGGGCAAACCGCAACCCGTCGAATCCAAGTTCCACATCTTCGGCCCGCAGCGCCGCGCCGGCGCCAAATCCGTATGTGAGAACCTTCGTCCCCTCCCCCGGCGCCAGTCGCCGGCCGTATTCGTCATCACCGTTGATCACCGCCCATTTCGGAGCCGCTGCCCCGTTGGCGAAAAACAGCATCCGCTTCGCCTCGAAGTAATCTTCCATCGAAGCGTGGAAATCCAGGTGATCCTGGCTCAGATTTGTAAACACCGCCGTGTGAAACTCGAGCGCGTAGACGCGGCCCAACGCCAGGGCGTGCGAGGAAACCTCCATCGTCACGTGCGTCCCGCCTTTGGCCCGCAACTGCTCGAACAACCGGTAAAGATCGAGAGACTCGGGCGTCGTATTCACCGCTTTGAGTTGCTCCCCGGCCACCCGGTTCCCGATCGTTCCGAGTACCGCGCTCACCCTTCCCGCATGCCGCAACACGGCGTCAATCAGATAGGTAACGGTCGTCTTCCCGTTCGTGCCCGTGACTCCGGTCAACTTCAGGTCCCGCTCCGGCGCTCCATAGAAATTCCGGCATGCCGCCGCCAGCGCCCGCCTCCCATGCTCCACCTGAATCCACGGAATCGCCTCCCCGGTCAGTCCCGGCAGTTCGCTCACCACGGCCACTGCCCCGCCCTCCATCGCCTGCCGCGTGTACCGCCGCCCATCGTCTCTGGCTCCGGAAAACGCAAAAAACAGATAATTCGGACCGATTTTCCTGGAATCGTACTCCAACCCTGATACCGGATGATCCCGCACTTCCGCCGGGATTCCGGTGCGCATCGGCACACCCGCAAGCACTGCTTTCGTGTCCATATCAGCGCCTGAACTCCACCACCACGTGTTCCCCCGGACGCAGCAGCGCCCCCGGCGGCGGATTTTGCGCCCGCGCCAGCCCCGACCCCCTCGCGTCCACCGCGATCCCCGCCGGAGCCGTCTCGTTCAGCACGTCGCGCATGGTCTTCCCCAACAGGTTCGGAACCCGCGGCCCGTCTCCCGGAAACGAAGCCATCTGCAACTGCGCGCCCGCCGCGGGAGCAGCCGCGGCATCCGCCACGGCCCCTTCCGGAATCGGGCTCGGCGGCGCGCTTGCCGCATCGTTGTCGTCCTCGCTCGGCGAGCCCGGAGGCAATCCCTTGGCAATCTGCACATCGTCGATCCGGTCCTTCGGGACATCGAGAATCCGCAGCGCCACCGCCGCCACCTCCCGGAACACCGGGGCTGCCACCGTCCCGCCCCAGTCCGGTGAGCCGTTCATCGTCACCGCCACCACGATTCTCGGATCGCTCATCGGAGCCATCCCCATGAACGACGCGTTGTACTTGTGCGTATAGGTCTTTGCCTGAAAATCGTATACCTGCGCTGATCCCGTCTTTCCCGCCACGGTGTACCCGGGAATCTGCGCCCGCGTTCCCGTTCCTCCGGGCAGTACTACACCGTGCATCATGTCCCGCATCTTCGCGGCATTCAAGGCGTTGATCACCCGCACTGCCGGAGCAACCGGCTCGATCTCCACCGGATCCCCCGGACGCTGCCGGCGCAACACGATGCGCGGCTTCACCAGTAATCCATTGTTGGCCACCGCGGAGCAGGCCTGCGCCAGTTGCAGTGTCGTCACCGTTATCTCGTGGCCCATCGGTACTGATCCGATAGACGTCTTCCCCCACTTCCGCGGTTCAAACACCTGTCCCGGCGATTCCGCCGGCAGCGGAATCCCTACCCGCTTGCCGAACCCGAAACGGGTGATGTACTCGTAGAGGTTCTTCACCCCGACCTGCATTCCGATCTGGATCGCCCCGATATTCGACGAATGCGCCAGCACTTCCCGCATCGGAATCACACCCAGTCCCGCGTGCGAATCGTGGATCACCCGTCCGTATAGGTTCATCACCCCACCCATGCAGTTGATGGGCGATTCCGGCCCCAACCGCGTCGTCTCCAGCGCCGCCGATAACGTCACCACCTTGAACACGGACCCGGGCTCGAAGGGAGCCGCAATGGCCAGGTTCAGCCGCGCCGCCATGTCATCCCTGTTCGACGGCGCTTCGTTGGGATCAAACGTCGGATAGCTCGTCATCGCCAGTATGTCGCCGTTGCGCGGATTCATCACCACCACGCTTCCCGTCTTGCAGCGGCACGTCCCCATCGCCTTCCGCAACTCGCGTTCCGCCACATACTGGATGCGTTCGTCAATGGTCAGCGTGATGTCCTTCCCGGGCTGCGGCTTCGATTCCACAATCGAGTCATACCCCCGGTTCGTGACGTCTTTCAT
>JADLBG010000613.1 GCA_020847895.1 Bryobacterales bacterium | reverse complement strand
GAAGGTGCTGCGCGTCGAGAAGGGGCAGCGGTATGAAATTTCGGACAACGAACACTTATATCTCGGCGAAGTGGAGGTGGCGCGGCGGGAGCAGGTGGTTTTTCGGATTCTCGAGAAGCTGGAGACGTGGGAACTGCCGCTGCGGCTGAATCTGTATGCGTCTCTGATCAAGTTCGATCATTTCGAATGGATGATTGAGAAGGCAACAGAGTTGGGCGTGGAGCGGGTTGTGCCAGTGATCACGGAGCGGAGCGAGAAGGGATTGGACCGCGCGGCGGGGAAGCGGCTGGAGCGCTGGCGCCGCATTGCGCGAGAGAGTTCGCAGCAATCGAGGCGGTGGCGTACTCCGGAGGTGGATGCGGCGATTGGGTTTCACGCGGCGCTGTCCACGCCCGGGGTGCGGTATCGTCTCGAGGAGAGCGGGGCGGCGCGGCCGATCCTGCAGGTTCAGCCGGGAGACCGGCGGGCGGAGGATACCGTGTCGGTGCTGGTGGGCCCGGAAGGCGGCTGGGCCGAAGGAGAGAGACAAGCGGCGGAGGCATCGGGGTGGGTGGCGGTTTCCTTGGGACCGGCGGTGCTGAGGGCCGAGACGGCGGCGATCGCCGCGCTGGCCATCCTTTCGGCCGCATGGCAGAGGCCGGCGCCGGCATAGAATGCTACTCTGTTCCCGCATATTGCCGAAAAAGGAGGCAGATATGGCAAAAATGCAAACAGTCACCCGTACCCCGCTATCCGAAACAATCCGAAACCAATGCCGGTCAATTGGGCGCAGGGCGATCCGGCCCCGGAAGGGATGGTCAACATCAGCCTGGTGGGCGGAGAGATCGGTATTCAGGAACTGCGGCTTCGCGCGTCCGAGCAACTCCCAAAAGAACCCCGCGTTGCGGCGACCCAGTTGTGTCGGAGATTGTGCCGGGAGGAACTACAATCAATGTCTCCTGGAACATGGTCATCAGCGCCGGGTCCGCGTTCCTCTCAATCCCGAATACGGTTTACCAATACGACAGCGCCGAGTTCCGCGTGGATGTACCGACCCCTGATAACCCATAAATGCTCACGCGAAGGGCTTGATCAGGCAGGGCCGCGGCGGTCATCAGCAGGCCCACCGCCGTGCTTCCCGGGTGCCTCCAGTGAAACGGCCCACCTTCAAAGCCCGGCGGATCACCGCAGCCTGGGACGGACGGATGGACGCAGACGTTCCCCTATGACAATTCTGGGAACTACCCGGTGGAAGGGGCGCTGGGGATTACGGGAGGCTTTACACGGCGGCGGGTTCGTCCTCGCATAGCGGGCCATTGCCCATCCACTTCAGGATCTCCCCGGCCAGTTCCGGCTTCATCGCCACAGCCGCTTTCCAACTGTCCTGGCCTTCCATTACCCGGCCCAGCCCGAAGAGCACGCTACCCAGGTTGAAGCGCGCCTCCGTGAAATCCGGCTTCGTGGCCAGTACTTCCCGGTAGAGAGCAGCGGCCCGCTGTAACTTCCCCGAGGAATGAAACAGCATGGCAAGGTTGTACAAAATCTCCCAGTCCTTGCCGGAGAGGCCCTCAATGTAGCGCTCCGCTTCCGTAAGATTTCCGGTGTCCACTGCCAGCGCCGCCATCGCTCTGCGGGCGGCCGAATGAAACGGACTCGCGTCCAACACCCGCTGAAATGCGGTCACCGCTCCGGCGAAGTCTCCCGATGACCATCTTGCGTTGCCCAGGTTCGACCATGCGTCCAGCCAGTCCGGCCTGAACCGGACGCATCTGTCAAAAGCCGCCGAGGCCTCGGAATGTTCTCCGGCTTCGTACAGCAGCAAACCGAACCGGAACCATGCCTCTTCCCGATCCGGGGCCAGCCGCAGCACGCGTTCCCAGGCCTTGCGCGCATCTTCCGCTCGCCCCACCGCGGTCAGCGACCTCGCCAGGCCTTCCGCCGCCCCCGCGTCATCAGGCTGCAGGCGCGCCGCGTTGTCAAATGCCGCCCCGGCTTTTTCCGGTTGCCCCAGCCTCAGCAGACATACGCCAAGGTTGTACCAGTGACGGTAATCTCCCGGGTTCGCTTGCGCCACCATGGCGCAATGCTTGTTCGCTTCCTCCAGGTTTCCTTGCTCCAGAGCGATCCAGGACAGCGCCAGGCGGGCGTGTGTCGATTTGGGATTCAACTGCAGCAGCCGCGGAGCGAGTAGACGGATTTTCGCCGAATCGCGCAATTCGGCTGCCGCCACCACGGCATTGGCGAGCAATTCCTCGCGGTCGGGCTGCGCTTCGAGCAACTTGTCATAAATGCGCAGCGCCTCGGCGTGGTTTCCTTCCAACTGGCAGGCGATACCCTGGCCGAACCAGGCGGGAGCATATTCGCTGTTCAACCGCAGGCTCCGCGTGAACGCCGAACGCGCCTCCGTGGCCCGCTTCTGATTCACCAGCGCCACCCCCAGGGCGAACCAGACCTCGGCGCGGTCCGGATGGAGCGCCAGGGCGTTTTTCAGATTCTCGGCAGCCTCCGCCCAGGCCCGCATCCGCGCCTGGCAGAGTCCCAGGTTCATGCCTGCGAAGGGGTGGCCGGGAAAGATGGCCGCCAGTTTGGCGAACAACTGCGCCGCCTCCTCCACCTTGCCCATCTCGAACAGGATCTGCCCCGCCAGCGCCATGGCGTCGTGGTCCGATTGCCGTACCGGGGCCGCCAACTCCTGAAGGGCCTCCTCGGGCAGACGCTCCATCCACAGGCGCATCGCCACCACGACCGAGGGGTTGGAAGCGGCGCGGCGGGCCAGGCGTGGATCATCCGGCTGCACATTCAGCAGCGAATGCACCAGTTGATCATCAAAGAACCATAGCCATTGTCCGGCGAAGTTATTCATCGGAGTAATCCTCTGCAATCCATCGTCAGGATCCGGCCGGAACATCAGAGTAATGCGCGGATTTGCCGCGCGGGGTCTCTAACTGGTACGCGCCAGTGGTTCTTTCCGCTCAGCGGGTTGAAAATCGCTGATGGCGATTATGCTGCTCTGACGGTCTCCGGAGCGTGCTCCGCCCGCCCGCGGGGCGAAGGCAATCCGCGGCCTCAACAGCGGCAAGGATACCTGCGGTATAAACACGCCGCGCAAAGCGCGGGTAGACTCGACAGGGGCAAGGGGAGTCTCCGTCTTTAGTGGCTGAACACAGGGCTGTGGAGTCGCCGGGTCACCAACAGCGGGCATTTGGGGAAAACTGGAAAGGCTGATCTGCGCCCGGATGAACCCTCCCGGGGGGATGGCTTCGAGGGCGGTCTCATCCAGCCCCTCGAGCGCTTGAAATGGAAGGCTGGTTCCGCCCCCAACCAGGGGAAGCAGCGCGATTTCCATCGCGATGGTCTCTCCCGTGGGGTCGCAAATGGGGATTCTTCCCGCCGCTCGAGGCATTTCCAACCTGGCGGCTGCTTCCTTCAACAGTCCGCGCACAATCGCCTGGTTTCCCCAGCCGTAGACGAACCTCCGGCGGGGCGCCGTACGAATGCCCGGTATGGGAAGCGCAAACGGCTGCTCGGTGAAGGGGGCAAGACGCGGCGCCGGACAAGGCGTCATCCCCGGCCAGGCATACTCCCGCTTGGAGAACGGCGCCGGTTTCGGGGGGAGTGGCCCATGGTTCCAATCGCGCGGTTCGACCGTTGGAGCGTACTTCAGGACCGGACAAAGTCCAGGCTGCCGGCGCTCCGCCTGCAGGGGAACCCCATGCCATCGGCTCTCGCGCATGTAGGTCCGGCGGTGTTCTTCGGTGCAGAACTGCTGATCCCGCAGGCAATCCATGCGCGAAAGAGGCTCGTCGCAATACAGACATTTCGGCACGCTTGTACCCCCAACTTCGATACTAGGTCAATTTGGGTGGTTTGCGGCGGACTAGGGCGAGATTGTGAAAACTCTAAGGGAAAGTACTGTCAATTCCACCCCCGCATTTTTCGGCGCCGCCTCCGTGGAGATGTTCCCCTCTGCTGCCGATGGAGGGGAGAGTCTTATGAGCACCTTCGAGAAACTTCGCCTCGCTGCCCAAGCCGTTCGCCAAGTCATGCCGGAAGCCAAGGTCTGGTCCAGTCCCGAAAGCCGGGAAGGTGAAAGCCTCCTCGATGCCGGTAAATTTCAGGAGGCCGAACGCTGTTTCCTGCGCGTCGCCGGTGAACTGAAGTCGAGATCCGCAATTCGTCCCCCGCATGGGCATGTTCTTGTCTGTCTCGCCACTGCTCAGTTCAAGCTGAACAAGTTCCGCGATGCCTGGATCACGGCGGACGCGGTTCGGGAATTGCTTACCGGGCAGAAGCAGAAACCGAGCACCCCGCTTTCCGGCGCCCTGGATCTTCTAGGCAGGATGAAGGCTGAAGAGGGGGAACTGGACGAGGCTCTGGAACTGTTCACTGAGGCGCTGGAGACGCAGAAAGCCGTTCTGCCCCTGGATGTGCCGGCAATTGTCGGCCGCACCTGCCATTTGGCCGGGGCCATGCAGCGCAAAGGGCGCCTTGACGAAGCCGTGAGCATGCTGGAAACGGTCCTCGATCAGGCGGACCGCAGCCTGGGGAAGGTCCATCCGGCGACAGCCGATTGTCTCATCCAGTTGGGCGAATGCGAAACCGAACGGGGCCGCCACGCCACCGCCCGAGCCCACCTCGAGCGGGCCCTTCGCATCCACCAGGAACTGAATGGGGTGGAGTCGGAAACCGCCATTCGCGATCTGCACCTGCTGGCTGTGGCCGCTCAGGCAGCCGAGGATCTGGAAGCGGCGGTCGGCTACTACGAAACCGCGCTCGCCCTGCGGGAGCGGCAACTTGGAGCCTCGGCCACGGGCTCGGCCGAGATTCTCATGAAAATCGCCGGGGTGCAGACGGACATGGGCCGTTACGGCCCTGCGATGGAGTTACTTCAGCAGGCTGTAGGCAAACTGGAGGGGGTCCGCGATCCGGGCCTCTCGCACGCTCTCGAACGGCTGGGAGAAGTGTACGCCGCTTGCGGACGTTTTGAGGACGCTGATGTCTCCCTGCGCAAGGCGAGACGGTTGTACGAGCAGAATCCTAACTACTATGCAGCGGCCCTGGAAGCAAACACCCGCATGCTGGGCCGTATTCAGACCTATCTTCCCAAGGGTGAGCAGCCATCGATATTCCAGGAAGCGGCAATGTTCCAGCCCGCCGCGGAGGAAGGGATGGCGCCTTCCTTCCCGCCTGCTTTCTCCGGAGGCTCCGATTTGGGCGCTGTACTGGAACCCGGCGCGGGTATTTCCGAAACGTTTTCTGCCGGTATTTCTGACGTGCCTGTCGCGCACATGGCGCCGCCCCTACCTGCCACGTCACCTTTCGGCCCCGCTCCTTCTCTGGCGCCGCGAATCCCATCCGCTCCGCGCCTGGCGCAGGAATCCCAAACCATCCCCAATCTATGGAAGGCTGATCCGATGTCCGAGGCGCTCGGTCTATCCGTGCTGGCAGTTCCGGAAGCCCCCACCCCCAATCCATGGACGACTGACCAGATGTCCGAGGAGATCGCGCTACCCGCGTTCACCCCCTCATCCGCGCCGGCTCAAAGTGGACCAAGAAAGCTCCAGGGCTGGGACCAGATGACGTTCGAGTACGTTTCGCTACCCGAGTAACTCACGCAGTCCATCATTGACGCACGGCCCAGGCCAGGCCGTCAGGCTCTTTGCCAACCTCGAACTTCCCCACGATTTCGAGTGTCCGCAAATCCACCACCGCCACGTAGTTATCCGGAGTGCAGGAAACGTAGGCGCGCTTTCCGTCAGGCTGCATCTGAATCCCTGCCGCTCCGCGCCCAGTCTTCAGTCTCTTGATCTCCCGCCGTTCCGCGGCATCGAAGATCACCACGTCGGGCCCCCCGAGTGTCGAGACGAAGACGCGCTTTCCATCGGGGGTGAACTTGAGCCGGTTGGCCCCTTTCACGTTTCCGGAGATCGTCCGCACGACTTTTTTCGTTTCCAGGTCAATCACGGCGATTGTCCCTTCCTGGGAGGCGGCCGCCCAGAGTTCCCGACCGTTCGGAGAGACATCGAGGCCTTCCGTTCCCCTCCCGGTGGGAAGATGCGTCTCCTCCCACTCGCCCCCGGGAGCGCCGCGGCGCCGCGTGTTGGGCGCCATCTTGTCCAGAATCGTCACGGTCCCGGAGCGTATATTCGAGGTTGCAATGCGTTGAAGGCCTTCGAATACGTGGATCATGTGAGTTCCGTCCTGGCCGGTTCCCATTATCCAATCGACGCTCCTGGCTGACGGATCATAGCTCCCGATCGCCTTGGCAGCTTCCGCGGTGAACCATACCTTGCCGGCGGCAAACATCAGCCCGTGCGGCGCCCATAGCGGCCCAAGATCGACAGCCGCCAACGTCTTCTGCTCCACCAGGTCCACCACTGTCAACGTGTGATAGGCGCCGCCTCCGTAGTTCGAGACATACGCGAACCTTCCGTCGCTCGAGGCTACTACCTCGTGCGGATCCGGCCCGGAAGGCATATGCGCCACCACCTTCAGGCTCACGGGATCCACAATCGACAGCGTCCTGTCCGTCTTGGCCAGCACCAGCAGCGCGGTACGCGGTGTTTCCGCTGCTTCAGCGAACGCGGCTCCCAGTGCTGTCATCAGCACAATCACGCCAAGGCTTGGTTTCATGGTTGCCTCTCAGTTCGATGATGCGGTGAGCAGCGTCCCGCTCGCGTTACGCTTTGGAACCGCTCCCACCGGAATCTTTTTCACAAGCTCCATCTTCCGGATGTCCACCACCGCCGTGGCGTCGTCTCCCGCAATGGCGACGTATAGCTGTCTCCCGTCCGGCGGGATGGTCAACCATTCGGGATGCAGACCCACGGGAATCACCTTGAGGAGTTGATAATCCGGCAGCGAGTAGGCAGCCACCGAATCGTAGTATTTGCTGGTGGCCCAAAGCATTTTGCCATCCGGCGTAATCGCCAGCCCATGCGATGGAGAACCCTGCAAACCCTGCGTTTCCTTTTCGTGGCCCGGAACATCCGGAAGCGTGATCCGCCGGACCTCTTTCCGCGCGGCGAAATCCACGACGACGAATCCGTGGAAGTTCGAAAGCTGGACGATGATCTCCTTTGTAGACCCGTCCTTATTTCGCGTAAAAGCCATCGGCCGGATGCCGGCATCGAGCGTCAGAGTCCATGCCAGCGCATCCGTGGAGGTGTCGATGACGCTGATGGCGCTCGCCGCAATGGAGCCTGCAACCGCGTACTTACCATCCGGCGTCACGTAGACGTTGTGAATCTCGCCTTTTACGGGAACGCTCTTCACGTTCTTGAACGACTTCGCGTCGATGACGTCCACTGCTCCCGGCGCCTGGCGGATGCCCACATACACCTTCGAGCCATCCCTGGAGACGTCGACATTATTGGGCCGCCCGCTGAGCGGAATCCGTTGGAATACTTTCAGCGTTTTCGCGTCCACCACATCCAGCGTGCGCAGCGCTTCATCGGTGATATAGATCCGCGTGCCGTCGGGCGCGATGGTTATTCCGTGCGGCACCTCAATGTCTTCAATGATCCCCACCACGCGGTTCGTGGCCGGGTCAATCACGTGGACGTTATCTCCGGCGGCGTTGGTTTGCAGAACGCGCACGGCCGCGGCGCGGTTCGCGCCCATCGTCTGGCCGCGAACCCAGCCGGCCAGCGTCTGCCATTCCGGATCACTCCGCGATTTCCAGTGCTTCCCGCCCGCATGAAAGCGGTCGCCGCCCGCCTCTCTCGCCAACGGATGGAGCAGCAGTGGGCTCTTTTCCGGCTGTCCGGGTACGGCGAACATCTTCCATATCGCAAAATTCTTGCGCGACTGTTCTTCATTCCAGATGGCGGCTCCCGCGGCCAGCGGCTCGAGAGGAGGGCTGCCGTGCTGGTGACAGGTGACGCAACGGGCATGGCCCGGCCGCTTATCGAGCAGGATGGGCTGTACGCGATCTTTGAAGAACGCGTAGTCCAGCGCGGGCCTGGGGCGATTCTGGGCCAGCACAGGCACGATCGTCAGCGCAAGCAAACAGGCATGAGAGACGAAGGCAGTCACCGGAGAAGTTCCCTTGTGACAGTATTGTATCCCTTATTTCACCGCTGCTCTCCGTCGTAGCGGAACAGCAGCACCGCCACCTTGCTCTCGCGCAGGACAGCTTCG
>JADLBG010000612.1 GCA_020847895.1 Bryobacterales bacterium | reverse complement strand
GGGTCGCGCGTCCGCGCTTTCGTCCAAAGATGGTCGAAGCGGTTTTCGCTGATCTTTCGAGACGGCTCCGGGCGCCTATCGAGTGGGTGGATGAGGAAAACGAAACCGGGGTGGACTTGTGGGCGGCAGCGCGGAAGGAACCGGAGGAAGCGGGCGGTTACTATGTTTCCGAGCCGTGGATGGAATTGGAGATGGGGGTTGTGGGACGGCAGGGGAAGTTGGGCGGCAGCCTGGTTGGAAAGCGAGTGGGGTTTTATTCGCGGAATTTTGAGGCGGGAGAGGTGAGGAAGGCGCTGGCGGGAGCGGTGGCGGCTCCCTACGGGGAGACTGAGGCGGCGATCGCCGCAGTGTGCCGGGGCGAGGTGGAGGCCGTCTTTTTGAGCCGGAACCGCGTTTTGGAAACACTGTTGAAAAGACCGGCGGGATGCGGGAGTGTGCCATTCGAGTACCTGCCGCTGCCGGATTCGACAGTGCCGCTGGTGATCCGGTCAAGAGTCGAATTCGCGCCGATGGCGGAAGCGTTTCGCACTGAGTTGACGCGGATGGCGGAAGACGGAGGGCTGAGACGCATTCTGGCGCAAACGCCGGAGATGCCGGGAAGGGAGAGCGAGTTGATCTCGCGGCTGCTGCTGGAGCGGAAGAAGATGCGGCTCCGGATGCAGATGATTGCGGCCGGGGCGACGGGGCTGGTCATCCTCGCGTGGCTGGCGTTCCGGCTGCAAGAGGCGCGGGCGTCGGCGGCGGCGGCGGCGGAGGCGAGATCGCAGTTTGTGGCGAACATGAGCCATGAACTGAGGACGCCGATGAACGGGATCATCGGGATGACGGAGTTGATGCTGGCAACGCCGCTCGGCCAGACGCAGCGGGAGTGCATGGAAACGATGCGCGGCTCGGCGGACGCGCTGGCGCAGGTGGTAGGAGGGATACTCGATTTTTCCAAGCTCGAGGCGGGAGAGTTTCCGGTGGAGCGGACGTCTTTCTCCGTGGAAACGGTTCTCGAGGAAGTGGTGACGGTAATGGCTCCGAAGGTCTACCAGAAGGGGCTGGAGATCGGATTTCTGCCGGATAAGAGCATACCCCGGACCGTTGTGGGAGATCCCGGCGCGCTGCGGCAGATATTGATGTACCTGTTGAGCAACGCGGTGAAATTTACAGAGAAGGGAGAGATCGCGGTGCGTGCGCGGGCGGAAAACGCGATGGACGGGCTGGAACTGGTATTTGCGGTTTCGGACACCGGGATTGGGATTTCCGCGGAGGCGCAGGCGCGGTTGTTCCAGCCCTTCAGGCAGGCGGATGAATCGTCAAGGCGCCGCTCCGCGGGCGCCGGGCTCGGATTGCACCTCTGCAAGCGGCTGGTGGAGTTGATGGGAGGGCGAATCGAAGTGGAGAGCCGGCCAGGTTGGGGGGCGACGTTCCATTTCCGGATTCCGGTGGAAGGGGAGGGCGCGGCGGCGCGGTCAGTGGTGGAGGGAATGCGGGTCGCGATCCAGGGAGGAACGCGGTTTGACCGGGAAGTGCTGCGCAGCCATCTCGAATCGTTGGGAGTGGAGATCATGGCGGGGGCGGGCGGGGCGGACGGACTTTTGACGGACGATCTTCCGGCGGCCTACCACAGCGGAGTTCCGGTGATTCTGATGACGACGCAGGAAAGGGCGGTGAGCCTGGATACACGGACGGGGCCGCGGCCGCGGGCGCTGCTGTTTGCGCCGTACCGGAGAAGGAAGTTAGAGGCGTGCCTGCGGGCGATTCGCGACTCGGCTCCGCTGCTGGTGGCGAACTTCGAGGCGCTGACGGAGGCGGTGGACGGGTGGGCCTTGCCGGAACGGCGTTCAAGGATCCTGGTGGCGGACGACAATGCCGTGAACCGGCTGGTGGCGCGGCGGCTGCTCGAGAAATTGGGCTATGAAGTGGACCTGGTGATGAACGGGCGGGAGGCGGTTCTGGCGACGGAAGTGTTGCGCTACGATCTGATCCTGATGGATTGCCATATGCCGGAGATGGACGGGTTCGAGGCATGCGAGCAGATCCGGCGGAGGAACAACGGGCCGGACCGCGCGGTGATCGTCGCCCTCACGGCCGGCGGAACGCTGTCGGACCGGGAGAGGAGCCGGAAGGCGGGGATGGACGACTATCTGATCAAGCCGCTCGATACGTACAGTTTGCGGACGGCGCTGCAAAAATGGGAGCCGGGCCGGCAGCGGGAGCGCAGAGAAATGCAGCAGGCGGTGGCGCGGAGCGTGGATGCCTCGCGAATCGAGGTTTGAGAGGCGAGGATTGTTGAGACCCCGGAAAGAGTGGACGCGTCCTTGAAGTGTAGGGTGACCTTGCATAGGTTACTATAGTGTGTAGATGCTGGCGGAGTGTATCCGCGGGCTTCTGAAAGGCTGGGCAATGAATCGCCGCTTCAAACTGTTTGTAGTTACCTCCTCCAGTTGTCTGGTGGTGCTACTGATGATAGGCGCCGTCAAGGGCCGGAGCGCATCGCCGGATGATGCCTACAAGCACCTTGCCGTGTACACCGAAGTGCTTTCGCGGATCAAGAGCGATTACGTGGAAGAACCGGACATGAAGAATGTCACGTTGGGAGCGCTGAACGGGCTGCTCGAGTCGGTGGATCCTTATGCCAGCTATTTGAATGCGGACCAGTACAAGCAATACGTCAAGTTCAGGGACAACCGGAAGGCCGGCGTGGGTCTGATCCTGTCGAAAAAGTTCGGCTACCTGAACGTGGTGGATGCGATTCCGGGGACGCCGGCGGACAAGGCGGGGCTGACGACGGGGGATGTGCTGGAGGCGATTGGCGGAGTGTCCACGCGGGATATGCCGCTTGCCTATGCGGATTTGTTGCTGCACGGGGATTCGGGCACGAGCGTGGAATTGACCGTCTTGCGGGTGCGGAAGGGGACCGATCCGCAGAAGGTTGGCCTGGTGCGGGCGATTACGAAGCTGCCCGCGGTGACGGCGAAGATGCTGCCGGACGGGGTGGGGCAGATTGTTTCCCCAAGCATGGAAGCGGGGAAGGCGAAAGAGATCGCTTCGGCGGTGAAATCGCTCGAGAAGCAGGGGGCGCGGAAGATTGTGCTGGACCTGCGGAATGCCGCGGATGGGACCCCGGAGGAAGGCATTGCGGCAGCGAACCTCTTCCTTGAGAAGGGGCTGATGGCCTACCTGCAAGGACAGAAGGCGAGCCGGCAGAATTTTGACGCGGATGCTTCCAAGCAGATCTGGAAGGGGCCGCTGGTGGTGATCACGAACCGCGGGACAGCCAACGGAGCGGAGATTGCGGCGGGAGCGCTGCTGGACACCAAGCGCGCCGAGGTGGTGGGGGAACGGACCTACGGCGATGCGGCGGTGCGCAAGGCGATTCTGATGGACGACGGCGGGGCGGTGATTCTTTCGACGGCGAAGTACTACTCACCTTCGGGGAAGGCGTTGCAGGACACCGGGGTGACTCCCTCCGTTCCGGTAGTGGAGCAGGATGCAGCGCCGGCAGATCCGGATGTGGAGCCGCCCGCCGAACCGGCGCAGCCCGAACAGAAGAGCGGGGAAGACACTCTATTGAAGAAAGCAATTGAAGTTCTGACTTCAGGGAAAGCCGTGGCTGTGAATCACAGCGATGATAGTTGGGACCGTAAGAATTAAGAGCAGTTGAAGGAATAAGCAGAATCTATGCCTCTGTACGAATACCGATGCAAACAGTGTGACCGTGTTTTCGAGGTGATTCAGAAATTCTCCGACTCCCCTCTCACAGTCCATGAGGGTTGCGGAGGCGAGTTGGAACGATTGCTGTCCGCGCCTGGTCTGCAATTCAAGGGAAGCGGGTGGTACGTGACGGACTACGCCCGGTCAGGCGGGGCGAAGGCGGGCAAGAGCGAAGCGAAGAACGGCTCGACGGAGAGTAAGGGGGAGGGTTCCGGAAGTTCGAAGCCCGCCGCGGCTTCGACCGAGACATCGAAATCCACCTCAAAGAAGGATTGACGCGAAGGTGGTCGCGGCTTAAGCTTTCAGCCTGTTCCGCCGATTACCGTGGGGACGGCTCTGCGCATGAACTGCCTCTACTGCGGACAAAAGCTTTCCGGCAACCAGAATCCGGAGCTTGGTTCCTTTTGTTCGGCGGATCATCAGCGTAAATTTGGAGTGGATATCCGGGTCCTGCTGCAACTGCAGAACCCGGGCAGGCTCGAAATCCCCCGGCCGGAATCCACCGCGTCTTCGAACTGTCTTTACTGCCTGCAGCCGCTGAGCATTCGCAAGCGTCTGAAAGGCTGGCAGTTCTGCAATTCCGACCACGAGGATCTCTACTACCGGTTGTGGAATGAGCAGGCGATGGCGCGGCTTGGGGGGGCGGCGGCGCTCGAGGAGGACCTGTATGGAGTCGAGCTCACCGGGGGGGACCCGCAAGCGATTCCGCGCTGCCAGTACTGCAATGAACCGTTGAGTGTGGGCCGGCGTCTGAAGAGGCGCAAGTTTTGTAGCGAAGAGCATGAAGAGCAGTACCGGCAGCAGCAAAGCAGCCTTGTTTTTTCGCGGTTGCGGGCGGAAGACCGGCCAAGGGCGCGCCCAAGGCGGCTGTGGGATCCGCGGAACACGGAAGGCTGCGCCGGGTTCGAGCCGATGCCCGTGACGCCAAAGCCGGGACGTCTCACGCTATATCCGGCCGAAGGCATTCAATTCTCGGTTTCGCCATCCATTTTGAGATTCGGCGGGGAAATTCTCAAGCTGGCTTCAGGCGGGGCGGTGGCCCGTCCGCGATTGCGAGGACTTACGCTGGGCCGGACGGAGGTGGCGGCGGGGGGAAGGGTGGACCTGAAGATTGCGGTTCCCCCGCGCCCGGCCGTGATCTGCCGGCTGGGAGAGCCGGCGGTCGAGACGCCTGGGAAACTGATCGTCTTGCCGCGCAGCGCTGGATGCGCAGCGATCCGGGAAGACTTGCCGGAGGCAGTGTTTGCGGCCCAGGAACTGCCGCGGCCGCCGCGGGATGGGGGATTCCTGGACTACCCGCGAACACAAATTCCGGAGCGTTTCCGGCGTCCGCTCTGGATGCCGCGCATGGCGGTTGCCTCGCTTGGGCCGGCTGGAGCGGAGGCGACCGAACGCCAAAAGGAGGCGGCAAGCCAGCAGAGTGCAATGGATCCGCCGGCTCCGGCAGGCCGGCTGAGGGAACAGCGATGGGAGGCGGCGTCTGCGCCACCGGCGCTGGTTTCCGGGGGCTCCTGGATTGGGACGGTGGAGAGCCTGCTGCTGCCACGTGCAGGAGGACCACCCGCGTATAGCGGGCGGCTGACGGGCGGCGCATGTTCCGAACTGCCGGCGCCTGCCAGAAGCGCCGGGGAGCGCGTGCTCCATTGGAGTGAGAAAGAGAGCGGCAGGTTGAACATGCCGCGGCAGTTGAGGGAAACGCCACGGTACGCTGCGCCCGCGCGTGGGCCCGAGGTGGTGTCGAGCGGCGCGTCGGATTGCCGGGCGGAGGGAAGGGCGGAACGGGATTGGGTGGTGGCCAGAGGGGAGGCAGCGCTTCCGGAGCCGGCAAAGATCAGGGCTGGGGAACAGTTGCAGGCAAGCGTTCCACACATGGCGGCTTGGGTGAAAGACTGCCGCCGCGGGGCGGGGCAGGAAACGTTTGTGTTTTCGGGTTCTTGTGAGGCGATATTGCCGCGAATGGGCGCCGTGGCGTCCGAAGGCAGATGGGGCGCCGCCGGATTTCGCGCGGTGAGGGGAACGAGGGAGTTTTCGATGTTGCCGCGTGGAACGGCCGATGGCTTCGAGGCCATTGCGGCGGCGGTGGCGGTTCCGAAGATTGAGGCCATGCGAGGCGCCGAGTCGGTACGGGGCGCCGGCTACCGGAACCTGCAGCGGGCGGGGCCGTCGCACGCCATGCGGGCAAATGCCGTCGAATGGAAGCAGGAGGCGGCTCCGATACTGGTTCGGCGGGCCGCACCGTGGAAGGCGCTGCCGTGGACCGGCCGCGGCGGCGGCCTGGTGGAGTTGACCGGTCTTGCTTCGAGCGGTTGGCGAACGACGCAAGGCCTGACGTGGCAGGGCGGGGGAGCGAGTCCGCGGATGGTCTATCCGGCTTGGCCGTTGGCTTCGATGGAAGGCAGACCATTGCGGCGGGATCATCTCTACCTGATGGCGGCCATACGTGGACTCCCATCAAATCGGGCCCGGAACGCATCTTGTGGTGATTGGATGGGCGTTCCAGGACCACTGCTGCCGGGCGCGGGGCAGAGCCGACTGGAGGCCGCAGTCCCGGGGTGCGGGTATTTGCGGCCCGCGGGTACGAATCCGAAGCGGCGGGCTCAGGCGGTGAAGGGCGTACCATTCGCGGGAGCAGGCCGAGTGGAGATGCCGAAACCTCTGGTGAACGGAGCGGGGCTGTTGCCGCGGACGGGAGAGCGGATTGGGGAGTGGGATGGGGAAGCAGGGGCGCGGGCTGCGGCGAGCGGAGAATGGCGGGAGGGATCGCTTGGCAATCCACGGCTGCCCAAGCCGAAGGAGGGAGACCTCACGGGCATGCGGCCGGGTGCGGCGGCCGCTCTCGGGTGGAGAGCGGGAGTGTATGAAACCGAAGGGCTTGCCCGGGAACTGGTGATCGCCTACCGTTTTGTGTTTCCGGCGGCGGCGGCAACGGAGTTGGAGCAGTTGCCGGGAAGGCGGCGGGCGGGGGCTAAGGGGAAGATAGTAGTCCTGCGGTGAACACCCTAAAGCTCAGGGAGGGATTCGCCGATGACAGAGTGACATCTGAACGCAGTCTGATGATGCGTTCACAATTCGCAGGAGCCTCGCATGATCAGCTCGATACCACTATTGGGGACGAATGACCCCTCCGCTGAGTCCGGCTCGCCGGCTTCGAAGGAAGTGGGCACCTTGGCCGGGGCCGTGTCGCTGCATCTTCAGGGACGGCGGGAGGAGGCCCTGGAGGCGCTCGAAAGCCAGCCGGAGGAGGCGATTCCGCTGCCGGAAACGCACTTCGCGCGGGGGCGCATCTGCTACGAACTGGGGCGGTACGAAGAGGCCGTTGCGGGATTTGAACGGTTCCTGGCCATCTATCCGGACCACAAGCCGGCGCGGTTCAACCTGGCGCTGTGTTTACAGTACATTTCGAGATGGGAAGAGGCGGAAGGGCAGTTCCGGGCGGTGCTGGCGGCGGAGGAAGGGCACCGCGCGGCGCGGCAGGGTCTGGGGATCTCCCTGTTGCATCAGCAGAAATTTCATGCGGCGCTCGAAGTGTTCGAGCAACTGTGCCTCGATCAGGCTGACGAACCCGCCCTGTTCGGCCGGGCAGTCTCGCTGCAGTTGCTATCGGAGATGGACGCGGCGATGCAAGCCTACGAGCGGGTTCTGGAGCTGAATCCGGGTGCGCAGGAGGCGTTGGTCAATCTGATCACACTGCACCGGCAGCGCAAGAACACGGGGGGGCTGAAGGAGTGTTGCGGGCGTCTGCTGGAGTTGGACCAAACCTCGGAAGCGGCGCGGGAGGGGCTGGCGACGGCAGCGTTCTGGGAAGCAGACTACAGGGCATGCGCCGAGCACTGCACGCGGCTGCTGGAGACGCATGCAGAAAGTTACGAGCGCTGGTCAAACCTGGGCCTGGCGTGGCAGAAGGCAGGAGAACCGGACAAGGCGGCGGAAGCCTACCAGAGGGCGGCCGCAATGCGGCCGGACGCGGCGGAATCGCACTCCAGCCTGGGGCTGGTGCATCAGCAACTCGGCCGGATGGAAGAAGCGCAACACAATCTGGAGCACGCGCTCACACTGGATCCGGATTCGGCGGAACTGCTGCTGAACCTGGGATATGTTCATGAGCAGCAACAGCGGTGGGAGGATGCGGAGGCGACCTACCGGAAGCTGACGGCGGCTCACGCGGGGAATGCGGAAGGGTGGTTCCGGCTGGGATACGCATGCCTGCAGCGCCACAATTTCGGGGCGGCGGCGGAAGCCTTCGCTGCGTGCGTGCAACTGAGTCCGGAATGGCGCGAGGCGCGGATTAACTTGGGGCTGTCGTTTCACAAGGCAGGGGACCGCGATTCGGCGAAGGGCGCTCTCGGGCAACTCCTGGCGGCTGAGCCCGGGTGCGGGGACGCGTTGCGCGGGCTGGCGGCCATTGCGCTCGATGAGGGCAACGACGAGGAGGCATTGCGTTTTCATCAGCAATTGATGGACGCCGGGGAGAGGACTTCCGACGTGCTCTACAACTCGGCTCTGCTGTTGCAGAAGGCCGGGCGGTTGGAGGAGGCTGAACGTCTGTACCGGGAGAGCTTGGCCCAGCGGGCGGGGTTTGCCGAAGCGCTGTTGAACCTGGGCCATACGCTGGCGGCGCTCGGAAGGGATGCCGAGGCTCGCGAATCGTGGCTGGAGGCGATCCGTGTGAAGCCGGAACTGGCGACGGGGTATTTCCTGGCGGAATAGGCGGCGCTAATTTGGTGCGGGCGGGGCTGATTTGGCGGCGGTGGCTTTGCGCGCCCGTTCGAAGTCGAGCAGGAGTTGTTTGGTGACCTTTTCGGCGACGTCGGCGGCTGCGCCGCGGAACTTGGCGCCGTTGCTTTCCTTCGTGACGGACCAGATGAGGTCGCCGTCTTTGTTCACGAGGCGGAGCGAGGCGCGCGCTTCGTGTTTCCGCTCGCTGATGCGGATGGCTTCCCGATCCCCGATGGAAATGCCGCCGTGGGCGCTTTTGCGGGACTGGCCGGAGCCGCTGCTCGAGCCGGCATTGGTGCGGGCGTTGATGCCTTCGGAGGACTGAAACGTGTCCTGAAAAATCTCCTCGTCGGCGGAGCCGCGGAGGAAGGCATCGGCACGGTCGGCATTTTCGGTGACGATGAAGAGCTTCGATGCCTGAAAGCTGGTCATCAGCATGTCGCGGATCTGGTCCGCGCTGGAGCCGATGAGCCTGTCGATGTAAACGCGGCGCACCTGGAGCAATTGCTG